>CAZYJB010001106.1:0-1919 GCA_964647675.1 uncultured Verrucomicrobiota bacterium
TGCCGTCGATGCCGTGGACCTCTTCGAAGAAGAGGAATTTGGAGGGCGTCTTGGCCTTGTTGTTGGCGTAGGAGGTGGCATCGGCGATCACCAGCTCCTCACCCGCGAAACGGTCCTTGGCATAGCCGAGGCCGGGCGAGCCGATGAGACCGGCCGACATCATGCCGATGCCGCCCATGATCGAGATGGCGACGGCGCCAGTGCGCGGGAAGCGGTCCGAAGCGACCGCCAGCATGGTGGGCCAGAAGAACGTCTTGCCGACGGCGTACACCGTGAGTGCGGCCATCGCGCCGATGAACGTCTCGACGCGGCTGACCAGGTTCAAGCCGACGCAGGCAAAGATCGCGCAGATGAGCAGGATGGCGACGGGCGATAGGCCGAGGCGTTTCTCGATGAAATCCGCGCAGAAACGCAGCAGGAACATGAAGAGCGAGGTGTAGACGAACAGGAGCTTGCCCTGGCCCGGGGTGAGAATGTTGCCGGTGATGTTCTGGATCCAGCCGTCGGTGCCGAGTTCGACCGCACCCACCATGGCATGGACGACGAAGAGCACGAAGAGCAGCCAGGCACCGAACGAGAAGCGGGTCAGGACGGCCACCGCGAGCAGGAGCACGCCCGAGATGAGATAGGCCATCGCCTGCGGAAGGCCGAGCGCGTTGTTGAAGAAGAGCGCGAGGAGGAAGCACACCACCAGGGCTCCGAGGATGCCGACGTCCTTGAGCATTTCGCCGAGGCTGAGGCCCTTCTCGGAGGCCTCCGACTTGGGCATGTGCTGACCGAGGAACATGAGGCCGTAGATCGCGGTCGGGATGAGGAACAGGCCGAGCTGCACCTTCCACGACATCTGCATCTGCTCACCAAGCGTCCATCCAATGAGACCGCCGATGACGAGGCCGGCGGGCCAGGAGGCGTGCAGGATGTTGAGATAGTGCGTGCGATTCTTGGGGAAGAGCGTGGCCACCAGCGGATTCGCGACGGCCTCCAGCGTGCCGTTGGCGATGGCGAAGATGAACGTGCCCCAATAGAGGAAGTTGTAGGCCGATTCCGGCGCCATACCTTTGCTGGCCCCGAAGGTGACGAAGGCCGAGAGGACGTGGAAGGCGAACGCGGCGATCACCAGCTTGCCGTAGCCGATCTTGTCGCAGACGACGCCGCCGATGATGATGCCGAAGCAGAATCCGGTGAAGCCGGCGCCGTTGATGTTGCCGAGCTGCTGGCTGGTGAAGCCGAAATCGGCGCCCCAGTTGGCAAGAATGCCGCCGCGGATGCCGAAGCCGACTCCGGCGGCCAGAATGGCCATGAAGCCGGCCCAGAGCAGGCGTCCTGCATTGGGCGTGATGCCGTCTTGTTTGATGTTCATGAGGTTTGGGTTCGCGTGGGTGGGATTACTGGGTGAAAGCCGGCAGCTTGACCAGCGCGCCGCCTTGGAGGGCGGACTCATGCGCGCAGAGTCCGACGCAGGTCCAGTTGGCGGACTGGCGTGCGTTCGGGAAGGGATCGCGGTCCTCGGCCAGCGCGGTGAGGAACTCGTGGGTGAGATGCGGGTGGCTGCCGCCGTGCCCGGCGCCCTGGGTGAAGCTGAGGTGCGTCTTCTTGGCGACGTCGTAGACACCCTTGGTGGTGAACGGCTGGATGCCCTTGGGCAGGCGCTTCGCGTAGTCAGGTGCCTTCACCAGCTTGGGAATCTTCGCCTCGGGCAGCTTGGCGCGGTGCAGGACGAGCGGTTCGTGCTCGATGAGCGGCCATTCCACCGAGGCCTTGGAGCCGTAGACGTCGATGCTCTCGCGGTACTGACGCGCCACGTCGAACAGCGAACGCACGATGCGCGCCGAGAGATCGCTGTGGCGCAGCTTCACGTGCGCGGTCTCGACGGCGAACGGCGACCCGTAGATGCCGACCATCTCGTTGCGGATGGTGCC
>CAZYJB010001107.1:0-1917 GCA_964647675.1 uncultured Verrucomicrobiota bacterium
TCGTCCCCGAGAGCCTGTCTGAAAACAGGGCCTAGCGGAGTTTTCAGAGGGGCTCTGAGGCGCCGCGGGTACGGGGGACGCGGCCATTCCAGCGTATCCAGGCGGCTCGGCCGAGACGCCGAGCCCTGCGTTCATGGCTTCGTTCTGGCGCCCCATCAGGTTGGTCCGCGGGAGGTTCATGGGACGGTGTTGATCACGGGGTCGGACAGCGGAAGACGTCGTGGGGGGCGAGGCGCTGGTTGCCGACGAGCAACTGGCCGTCGGCTTGCAATCGCACGGGCGCCACCTGGTAGCCTTTCATGGTGGCCAGGAGCAGCACGTCGCCGTACTGCGGGTCGGTGACGATGGCGAATTGTCCGTACTCAGTGGTGGTACTGTCGAAGGAGAGGGACATGTAGGTCGAACTCCAGCCGCCGGACTGAGTGGTGGACGCGTAGCTCGTGGACTTGGTGTTGATCTCGACCACGCCACTCGAACAGAAGAACGCAAATTTTTCGCCCCAACTGCTGAGTGACGCGCTGCCGTTGAGGTTGCCGGTGTACCAGTCGCTGCTGTCCCCGGCCCATTGGAAGGAGCGCCCGTGCAGTGCATTCACGAGGGCGGTCTGGGTGGCGCGTCTTGTGAGCTTCACGGTGGCGGCAAAGCGTTCCACCTGCGGGCGCAGTTCAACGGCCTTCTCGGCCGAGGTGATGCCCACGAGGATCAGATAGCCGCCGTCGGGATGCAGAACGAAGGTGACGCCCATCCAGTAGCCCTGGCCCGCGGGATCGGATCCCGTGAACTCGACGCGCACCTGGTCCTGCGCGATCTGCTGGAGCGGGGCGCTGGGCTGAAAACGGACCTTCCCGGCCGCGCCGGCCTCGGCGTCGAAGCCTTGTTTCAAGGTGGCATCCGCCTCGAGTTCCGCGCGGGTGCCAGCGAATCCGAGCATGGCAAGCACGGCGCCGGGTTGAGTGTCGGATCCGCACAGGATATGCGGTGTGTTCACGCGGAGTCCGCCCTTCCACTCGGAAGGGATGCCGAACTCGATGCCGAACAGACTGCCGCCGAAACGCGTGCCGGCTGGGTAGAGCTGGCCGGGAGTCGGCAGGGTCAGCAGTTCGCCGGCGCCGCCCGCGGCTTCGCGCAGACGGTAGAACCGCGCCTGATCGCCTGCCGTTCGCTCGACACTGACCGCGGACTCGCCTTGGGTGGCGTCGACGGTGCGCAGGTCAGTCCAGGATTTGAAATCGGTGCTGCTTTCGAGCTGGAACGCCTTGCCCGCGGTAGCGATGAACCGCAGGTCGAGCGCGTCGGCGGGGGTGCCCGACCGGATGGAAATGAAGCGCGGCGTTACGGGCAAGGGCGGCGCGGTGGTGACAGCCAGGGTGGCGGGGGAACTGAGGGTCGAAGCGCCGCCCGAGGTGACCAAGACCTGGTAGGATCCGGCGTCGGCGGCGGTCACAGGGCCGAGCGTGAGCGTGGACGCCGTCTTGCCGGCGAGGTCGGAGGTTCCTTTGCGCCATTGGTAGGTCAGCGGCGCCGGACCACTGGCTTCAACGGAGAAGGAGACCGTCGCGCCGTTGGTGACGGTCAACGAGGTGGGATGCCGCGTGATGGCGGGCCCGGTGACCGCCGTGGCGGTGGTGGAGGCGAGTTCCCACTCGCCGTCGAGGGTGGACGACAGCTTCACGATCCCGATGCCGCGCGCGAGCCACCAGCGTTGGGTGGTCGTGCCGTCCTCGACGATGCGTACGCGCACGGAGTCGTAGGTGCCGGCGGGCACCGAGATGCGCTCGGTAGCCTCGATGGAGATCGCGGTGGTGGAGGTGTCGTTGAGGGCGGGGGCGGGACCGCCGAGTGCGCCGATGCCGGAGGCGGCGCTGAAGTTGAAGGATTGTCCGACGTCGAACGCGGCAGGGAGATAGGTGAGGGGTG
>CAZYJB010001108.1:0-1916 GCA_964647675.1 uncultured Verrucomicrobiota bacterium
GTCGCAACGGAACACCGCGCCGCTGTCGGGTGTTTCGAGGCGCGTGCCCTCCCGGGTGGTAACCGAGGCGCCGCGGTCGCCGACCGTGAAGTAGATGCGACCATCGGGACCGAAGGTCAGCCCGTGCAGGTCGTGTCCGAGGAATCCGACGCGGACGCCGTAGCCATGATGCAGGCTGAGGCGTTCATCGGAGACGCCGTCGCCATCCGAATCGCGCAGTTTCCAGAGGTGCGGGATATTGGCGAACCAGACATCGCCTCCGCGGGCGAGCACGCCGGACGCGAGACCGTCGGCCAGCGCGTTGAATCCGTCGGCGAAAACGCTGGAACGGTCGACGACACCGTCCGCGCCGCGGGTCAGCAGTCGCACGCGGTCCGGGAGCGCCTCCAGGGTGCCGGCGTTCTCAGCAAAGTAATGGCGCAGCATGCGCTCGCGATCCTCGACCGTGCGGTTGGCGAGATCGGCATCGAGCACCTCCTCCGCGAGGCGCGCGAGCCGCTGGGCTGGGAGCAGCTTTTTGTACCCGGCGCTGGGCCAGTCGCCGCGGCCACGGATGTCGAGCACCCCGTTGCTGTGGCGGAACGTCTCGACCACATAGATCCGCTCCTGCTCGTCAAACGAGAAGGCGACCGGATTGGCGAGGTGCGGCTCCGCCGCGACGAGGTCCACGCGCCAGCCTTTGGGAATGCGGAAAGATCGGATGGCCTGGGTGGCCTCATTGGAAGCGGGCGCGACGAAGACGCCGGACTTTGCGGTACCCAATCCGTGCTCGGCAGCGAAGGCCGTGGTCGACACCGCGGCGAACAGCGTGGCGGCGGCCGGGAACCAAAGCCTGAGGGAACGCGAGAGGGCGGCGGGCGAACGGCGGCGACGCGGATGCGGCATGGGCGCGAGAAGATAAGGAGCGCTGCAGATCGCGCAAGGGCTGGGTCCGGACGCGGCCCACCCACTCGGTCGTACCCCTTGCCGCGCGGGGAGTTGCGCCACGGCGGGGGTGAGGTAGCGCGCGGCGTCGTCGACCTTCGACACCCGTCCGCGCGCGAGGGCGGGGTCCGTGGGCGGAAGGTTGAGGTCGAGCGCGGAGGCGGCGGTCAGGTCTGGAGCGATTCGAGTTCTGCGTCGAGCGTCGTGAGCGCGGCGCGGATTTCGTCCCAGGTTTCGGGCACGTCGTCCCAGCAGCCTGCCTTGCCGCGCGTCTCGAGCTTTTGCGCAGCGGCCTCCAGGGGTTCGAGGGCGAGGAAGCCGAGCGATCCCTTGAGGCGGTGGGCGTGGAACGAAAGATCCTGCGCCGAGCGGCGCTCGATGGCATTGGTGATGCACTCGACCACGGCGGGGGTCTGCTGGCGGAAGAGCGCGGCGAGGCGTGCGAGGACCTTGGTGTTGCCGCGCACCAGGCGTAGCGCCGCCTCGCGGTCGAGAAGACCCTTTGGGCGCGGCGACGTTTCGGCGGGCGGGATGTCCGGCTCAGCGCCGTTGACCGGGATCGTGGCCCCGGCGGGTACCACGGCTTCGATCTGGCCGCCCGTGAGCTGGGCGATCAGCGGGAAAAGCAGATTGGAGTCGAGCGGCTTGGTGAGGAACCCGTTGATGCCGGCCTGCAGGCAAAGCTCGCGTTCGCCGGGTCCCGAATTGGCGGTCAGCGCGACGATGGGAGTGGCACGGCCGGTGTCGCGCTCGAGTTCGCGGATCCGCCGTGCCGCGTCGATGCCACTGAGGCGCGGCATCTGAATGTCCATCAGGACGACGTCGAACGGCTCGGCGCTCCACCGATCCACGGCGGCCTGTCCGTCGGACACGACGCATGCCTGGTGACCACGCATGCGGATCAGTTCGCGCACGAGGAACTGGTTCACCGGATGGTCGTCCGCCACGAGGATGCGAAGGCCGCGAGTGGGGGGGGGCACGGGCGATGTCGG
>CAZYJB010001109.1:0-1915 GCA_964647675.1 uncultured Verrucomicrobiota bacterium
GATGGACGCCGCCTTTGCGGGCATGAAGGAGATCACCTTCGCCGTGATCGCGACCACCGTGGCGCTGGTGGCGGTGTTCGTGCCGCTGGCCTTCCAGTCGAGTGCCACCGGCCGGTTGTTCGTCGAGTTCGCCATCGCCATCGCGGGCTCGGTGATCATCTCGGCCTTCGTCGCGCTGACCCTGACGCCGATGATGGCGGGACGCGTGCTGAAGTCGGTGGAGCGGAAGCCAGGCAGCGTGGTGATGTTGTTCGAACGGGCCATGAAGGCCTTCGCGGGCGCGTACGAGTCGCTGCTGCATCGGTTGCTGCGGTTGAGTTTCGGGGCGCGCTTCGTGCTGCTCACCGCCATCGGCGGCCTCGTCCTGGCGGCCACCGTGTGGCTCTTTCGGAATCTCGAGGGCGATTTCCTGCCGGAGGAGGACAAGGGGCGCCTGTTCTGTTTCGTGGTCGCGCCCGAGGGCGCCACGCCCGATTACACGGATCGCATGGTGCGCGAGATGGAGGGCATCCTCGCCTCGACACCCGAGGTCGATCTCTATGGCGCGATCGTGGCACCCGGGTTTTCGGGGCCCGGCCTGGGCAACAACGGCATTGTATTCGTGAAGCTGAAGGAGGAGCGCGAACGCAGCGTGCAGGAAGTGGTGAACGCGCCAGACGGGTTGCGCGGAAAGTTCTTCCGGGATGTCGAGGGGGCCATTGCCATCCCGAACATTCCCAAGGCCATTGATCGCAGCTTCAGCGCGCCCTTCCAGTTGGTGATCCAGGGCAACGACCTCGAGACGCTCAACCGTGAGGCGACCAAACTGGCCAACCTGCTGCGGGGCGTGCCGTTCCTGCAAAACGTCCAGTCCTCGTTCCAGGTCAACAAGCCCGAGCTGCGGCTGGCGATCGATCGTGATCGCGCCTCCGCCCTGGGGGTGTCCATCGAGGACGTGTCCCGCACGATGCAGATCCTCTTCGGCGGCCTGGACCTCGCGAAGATCAAGCGCGACGGCAAGGAGTACGACGTGGTGGCGCAGTTGGAGCGGAACTCGCGCGCCACGCCGCAGGACCTCGACCGCCTGTATGTGCGCAACACGGCGGGTCAACTGGTGCAGATCAGTTCGGTGGTGTCGCGCGAGGTCGGGGTGGCGCCCAACCGGATCGAGCGCTTCAACCGCCTGCGCAGTGCGACCATTTCCGCCACGCCGGTGGGGGTGACCATGGGGACGGCCATGGAACGCGTGGAGGAGATGCTGAAGGGCCAGATCCCCGACGGCATGCTTTACACCTGGTACGGCGAGTCGCGCGATCTTCGTGATGCGGGCCGGGAGGTGACCTGGGTCATTGCGCTGGCGCTGGTGATCGTCTTCATGGTGCTGGCCTCGCAGTTCGAGAGCCTGATTCACCCGTTCACCGTGATGCTCACCGTTCCGCTCGCCGTGGTCGGCGCGCTGGGCGGGTTGTGGGCTGTTTCCACGCTGGTGAAGATGCATGTCCTGCCGGATCTCCCGGCGATGAACATCAACCTCTTCAGCCAGATCGGCGTGGTGCTGCTGATCGGCTTGGTGACCAAGAACGGCATCCTGCTGGTCGAGTTCGCGAACCAGCTTCGCGAGCGCGGCCTCGCGCCGTCCGCGGCCATGGTGAAAGCAGGCGCCATCCGGCTGAGGCCGATCCTGATGACCGCGATCTCGACCATCGCAGGCACCCTGCCGATCGCAATCGGCTTCGGCGCGGGCGCGGAAAGCCGGCGTCCGATGGGCGTGGCCGTGGTGGCGGGCATGGCGACCAGCACGCTCCTCACCCTGGTGGTGGTCCCGATGGTCTACACCCTGTTCAGCGACCTCGCGGAGTGGGTCTCGCGGCGCAAAGCGGTCCCGGCGCCCTCCACCGCCGAGCCGGTCCCGGTCAAGTAGGCCTGGCAGCTTGTT
>CAZYJB010001110.1:0-1913 GCA_964647675.1 uncultured Verrucomicrobiota bacterium
CGTCGATAGGGGTAGGGACAAGGGATTGAACCTTGCCCCTCCCTCCGAACCGGACGTGCGGATCTCCCGCATCCGGCTCTCCAGTCAGTGGGTTCGTAGGGCTACGATTGAGCGCGTCCACTCGTGTTCCGCTTCCAGGCTCAGCAGCCCACGGCGCGCAAACCATTCATTCGGCCAGCGTTGATGCGCCTTGCCCAGCCCCTGCCGGGTTCGGCCTCGTCGTTTCTCCAGCAGGCTCCGCAGGCGTCGTCGTACAAAACCATCCACCCCCGCAAACACCGCTCCCTGGCTGTGCTGGAAGTACCCATACCAGCCCCGCAGGGTTCGGTTCACGTCGGTCACGATGGCTTGCAGACTTCTCCCGCTCACTCGCGGGGTCAGCTCCCGGAGTCGGTCTCGCAACTTCAGCAGGCTCTTCTTCCGCGGCCATCTCTTGCCGCGTTCAAAGTGGTACCCAAGGAAGTCGAACCCGCCTCCCTGTCGCATGCTCACCACCCGCGTCTTCTCGGGATGCATGGTCAGTCCGGCTTCCTTCACCCACGCTCGCACCGCTTCCAAGGCGGCCTGCGCCTCGGTCTCGCTGCGGCAGAGGATCACGAAGTCGTCCGCGTAGCGCACCATCTCCCATCCCGCCTTCGCCATCCCGTGGTCCAGCGGATTGAGGTACAGGTTCGCCAACAACGGGCTGATCACGCCCCCTTGCGGCGTGCCACATTCGCTGGGTCTCCATCCTCGCGTCTCCTCCATCACCCCAGCGCTCAGGAATCCTTCCACCAGCGCCAGCACCCGTCCGTCGGCCACCCGCTCCTTCAGGAGCGCCAGCAACCGTTCGTGCGGGATCGTGTCGAAGTAGCTTTTGAGGTCGGCATCCACCACCCAGTCGTGGCCCGCTTTGAGCAGCGCGTCCACCCGCCGCAGCGCATCCTTGGCTCCCCTTCCAGGTCGGAAGCCGTAGCTGTGCTCGGCAAACTCCGCCTCCAGAATCGGCTCCAGGACATGCCGCAGCGCGCCTTGCACGATCCGATCTCGCACCGCCGGTATGCCCAGCGGGCGTCGCTCACTGCTGCCGAGCTTGGATATCCAAGCCCGCCGAACCGGTTGCGGCCGATACGTCCCGGTGCGCAGTTGTTCATGCAACCGCTGAAGCTCTGCTTCCGCATGCCGCTCGAAGTGCGCCACGGTCTGTTGGTCCGCTCCCGCGCCCCCACCGTTGCGCCACACCTTCTCGTACGCTCGGTGCAGATTGGCGGGGGTATAGGTCTTGTCCACCAGCGTGAACCAGACCCGGTTTGCTGACTCGCTCGTCGCGAGCCGCGTCAACATGGCCTCCGTCCAGACACAACGTTCCACCCACCACCACGGCTCACGCCGCGCGGGGGCTTCTCCGGCTTGTTTAGGCGCCGCCGCCACTGTCGCCGGTCTCGGTTCGTCGTTCCCTTCCATCGGCCATCCACTTTCCTGCATCCCTTCGCTCCACGGTCGTTACCCGCTTCGTCGCTACTACGGACGCTCTGACTCCCGCCGGGCGGTTCCTCGAGCGTTGCCGCCCTCCTCTCCGCCTGTCCCCGACGGGTCTCCCTGGTTATCGCGAGAGGACTTCCTACCATTCCGACTCCAACCATCGGCGCAATGTCCGGGGACCGCCCGGATGTCCGGCGATTCGGCTCTTCGCCTATCGCCCGCATTACAGGCTTCGTCTTTGACTAGCAGACTCGCCCATCCTCGCCGACCGAATCGAGTTCACCGCGGATGCCTGCGAGACATCCTTCGTTTCGGACTGGTCGTTCTCGTTCCGGTGCTCCCCACCTCGTGTTACCACGACGCAGTTCCGGTTCGATACCTCACGGCTCTCCACCGCATGGAAGCGGACTTCCACCGCTCCGTTCTCTCGCCTTCCCAGGCGCACTAGCCGC
>CAZYJB010001111.1:0-1911 GCA_964647675.1 uncultured Verrucomicrobiota bacterium
CGCCTGCAACTCCCGCGCCACGCCACCGCCCTCGCCCCCTTCACCTACCGTGTCCGCATCGTGAACCGCTGCCGGCGCTGGCGGCGCGGCCTCGAATACTGGGAGGGCGTGCCCGATCCGCGGCCCACTCTGGAACAGTTCGCGCGACTCGAAGAACCCGGTGAATCGCGGCGCAACCGGTTCGACCGACGTTACCGTTTCTACCGCTGGACCTGGCTCTGCGAGCGAGGCGCCCGCCTGCGCGTTCAAGCTGTGCCGATTCCCGACGTCCCGCCTCACGGCCACATCGACATCGAACTGACGCTGGTGCCCCTGCGGCGCGGACGCCTCGTGCTCGCCGGCGCAGAGATCGCGCGCCTCGATCCGTTCGCACTTTTCCGCCGGCTCGCCGTCGTGAAGGAACCCGCCGGCGTCGTGCGGGTCTTCCCGCGGCGTTACCGATTGCCCCCTTTCGAACTTCCGGGGGCTTCCCGGCGACTGCAGAACGGCGGCGTCGCCTTCGCCGGTTCGATCGGCGACTCCGAGGAGTTCGTGTCCGCCCGGGAGTATCGCCCGGGCGATCCGCTGCGCCGCATCCACTGGGCGGGCTGGGCGCGCGCGCAACGACCCGTCGTAAAGGAGTTTCAGGAGGAATTCTTCGTCCGGCACGCCCTCGTGCTCGATACCTTCGCCACCGGCCCCCAACTCGACGCCCTCGAGGAGGCGGTCTCGCTCGCCGCCTCGTTCGCCTGCACGGTGGATGAGCGCGAATCGCTGCTCGATCTCATGTTCGCCGGCGACAAGGCCTACCTCTTCACCGGCGGTCGCGGCGTCGCGCACAGCGAACAACTGCTCGACGTGCTGGCCGATGTCGAGGCATCGCCCATGGGTTCGATGGATCACCTCGAAGCACTCCTGCTCAAGCATCATTCCCAGCTGAGCGGTTGCCTCCTGATCCTCCTGGCCTGGGACGAACCGCGGCAACGCCTGCGCGAACAGCTCGAGTCACGCGGGATCCCCACCCTTACCTTCGTGGTCGGAACTGCCATCGCGGCCGACGCGCTGCCCGCTGACGTCCACGGGCTCGCGCCAGGTCGCCTTCAGGAATCTCTCGACGCCATTCACGGACCTCACGCCGATCCAGAGTCCGACCTCCCCGCGACATGAGCACCGATTCCGCGTTCGCCGCAACGTCCGCGATGGCGGATCCCAGGGCGCTTCGGTGAAGCGACTCGACGCCAGCTGGCGGTTGACGCCGGATGGTCCTCTCCAACGCGCCGGCGCTGCGGGGCCGGCATCGATGCGCTCCGGTTCAGACGATTGATGAGGGCTCCGGACCCACGCCTTCGGCTTCCACGTGTCCGTGGATGGCGGCCTCCACCCGCCTCGCCAGTTCCGCGGGATCGACCGGCTTGAGGACGAGCTCGGCCAGGCCTTCGGAAAGGATCGCGGCGTGGTCATGTTCGGGAAGTTGCGCTGTCAGGATGAAGACAGGCAGTCCCGGGTGGAGCCGTTTCAGGGCGCGCGCGAGCTCGAGCCCGCTCATAACCGGCATCGTGAGATCGGCCACCACAGCCGCGAAACAATCCGGCTCGCGCGCCACCCACGCCAGGGCCTCGCCGGGATGAACCACGGCGTCAGCCCGGAATCCGTGCTGTTCCAGGACCTGCCGCGTCGCCTCAGCCAGGGCGGCCTCGTCGTCCACACACAACACCCTTCCTCCGCGCCCGCGCGGCGCACTCGCCTCGCCCGCCGACGGGAGACCTTCCGTCGCCCCGACGACCGGCAGCAGGATCTGAAAAGTCGTCCCCAGATTCGGGGCGCTCTCGACATGCACCTTCCCCTGATGCTCCTGCACGATGCCGTACACCACCGCGAGCCCGAGTCCGGTCCCTTCCCCGGGCTCCTTCGTGGTGTAGAAGGGATCGAAGA
>CAZYJB010001112.1:0-1909 GCA_964647675.1 uncultured Verrucomicrobiota bacterium
GAAGACCAGTGGCGCATCCGCCTGGATTTGAACCAGGAACCTTCTGATCCGTAGTCAGATGCTCTAGCCAATTGAGCTACGGATGCACCGTTGGGCCGCGAAGTAAACGCGAGAGGCGGAACCGCTGCAAGCGTCGTTTTTGGGAAAAATGACGACGGATCGAGGGCGCTTTCCAGAGGTCGTGGTGGTCCATTTTCTGACCCATGTCGATGCGCGGGAATGGAGGCAGCGGGCAGTGGCCACTCGGGCTTGGACGGGCCGGCCGCGTTGCGGGAGGGTCCGCACCTGACGCTATGAGAATGGTTCTGCACAACATGGTTGCGCGGTGCATCCCGGGGTTCGTTGTGGCCGCCGGGTTGGCGCTGGTCGCGATCCTTCCGGAGTCGCAGGCGCGCGAGATCTGGTTCGATCAGCCCGCCTCGCATTTCACGCGCTCGTTGCCGCTCGGGAACGGGCGCCTCGGCGCGATGGTGTTCGGCGGCGTCGACTCGGAGCGCATCGTGCTCAACGAAAGTTCGATGTGGTCGGGCTCGACCCAGGAGGCCGACCGTACCAACGCGTCGCGCGCGCTGCCGGAAATCCGGCGCCTGCTCCTGGCCGGCAAAAACGTGGAGGCGGAGGCGCTGGTGAACGCGAACTTCACCTGTCAGGGGCCGGGGTCGGGCCACGGTCAGGGCGCGAACGTCCCCTTCGGCTGCTATCAGGTGCTGGGGAACCTGCGGTTGCAGTTCCTTTCCGGGACCGGCGAGGGCGCCACGGCGACGGGTCCAGACGGGTCCTCCGACGTGACCGGGTACCGTCGGTCGCTGGACCTGGGGACTGCGGTGGCGCGGCTCGAGTACGCGCGGCGGGGTGTGCGGCATGTGCGCGAACATTTCGTCAGTGCGCCGGACGAGGTGCTGGTCTCGCGGTTCACGGCCAGCCGGCCGGGAGCGATTTCGTTCACCGTGGCGCTGGATCGTCCCGAGCGCGGCGCGACGGTGGCGTCGGGCGCGAACGAACTGCTCATGACCGGCGCCTTGAACGATGGTCGCGGGGGCCGGGGTGTGGGCTTTGCGGCACGTGTTCGGGTGATCGCGCGTGGCGGTCAGGTGGCAGCGCGCGGCGCTGAGATCGTGGTGACCGGTGCGGATGAAGTGCTGCTGCTGGTGTCGGCGGCGACCGATTTCCGCGGATTCGCGGGCAGGCAGGTGTCGGATCCAGCTTCGGCGACCCGGCGTGACCTGGATCGTGCGGCGCGCCGCGGCCCTGTGGGGCTGGCGGAGCGGCATGAGCGTGACCATCGTAGTTGGTTCGACCGCGCCCGACTCGAGCTTCCGACGACGGACAACAGCGGGTTGCCGACGGACCGGCGCCTGGCGGGATTCGCGGCGGGGGCGGCCGATCCGGATCTCGCGGCGTTGTACTTCGATTTCGGACGCTACCTGCTGATCAGTTCGTCGCGGCCTGGCGGTTTGCCCGCGAACCTCCAGGGCATCTGGGCGGAGGAGGTTCAGACACCGTGGAACGGGGACTGGCACCTGGACATCAACGTCCAGATGAACTACTGGCCGGCCGAGGTCGCGAACCTTTCCGAGCTGCACGAGCCCATGCACCGATTGGTGGCGTCGCTGGTGGAACCCGGGCGTCGCACGGCGAAGGCCTACTACGACGCGCGCGGGTGGGTGGCGCATGTGATCACCAATCCGTGGGGTTTCACCTCGCCTGGCGAGGAGGCGTCGTGGGGCGCGACCGTTTCGGGCTCCGCCTGGCTGTGCCAGCATCTCTGGGAGCATTACGCGTACACGGGCGACCGCCGATTCCTCGCGTGGGCGTATCCCATCCTCAAGGAGTCGGCGTTGTTCTATCTCGACAATCTCATCGAGGACCCGAAGCGCGGTTGGTTGGTGACGGGGCCGTCCAACTCGCC
>CAZYJB010001113.1:0-1906 GCA_964647675.1 uncultured Verrucomicrobiota bacterium
CTCCGGCGTGTGGAAACTCGGCAGGATGGCCAGCACCGCCAGCAGGAAGCCACACACGTGGCTGCCGGCATCACCCAGAAACGAGGCGGCTCGTGGATAGTTCCACGGCAGGAACCCCAGCAGCGCGCCGCAGCCCAGCAGTGCGATCGACGCCACGAGATACTGGCCGTTCCTCGCCGCCGCCATCGCGAAATAACCCGCACCAATCGCGCCCACCCCGGCGCAAAGGCCATTCATGTTGTCGAGAAAGTTGAGGGCGTTGGTCACCCCCACGATCCACAACACCGTCAGCGCGTAGCTCGCCACCAGGCTCGGGATGAACAGGGTGATGCGCACCCCCGCCGATGCCACCAGCAGCGCAATGAGCACCTGACCCGCAAACTTCGGCAGCGGCTTCAGTTCATGCCGGTCGTCCAACCAGCCCAATCCCATCATTCCGAGCAGTCCCCCCAGCAACGCGAGCAACTGGAACCGCCGCGCACCGAACCCGTAGTCCAGACGGTCCAGATCCCCCGCGGCCCAACCCGGCGGCGCCCAGCCAGCCGACGCCGCCGCAACCACCAGCGCCCCGGCGAACAGCGGCCCGAGGATCCCGGTCATCACCGCCAACCCTCCCGCCAGCGGCATCGGCTCGCCATGGATCTTGCGCGCTCCCGGATCATCCACATGCCCTGCACGCTGGCACCAGGCACGCCATGCCGGCAGGGTCAGAAAGGACGCGCAGAAGGCGCCCAGCAACGACACGAGATACAGGTTCAGCGGAAAATTCACGGGAACTCCGGGCACAGTCTTCGGTAGAGCGCCATCTGATCGTCCACCATGCGCTCGACCGAGAACAATTCGCGCACCATCTCGCGCCCGCGCAGGCCGAACTCCAGCCGCATGGCCGGGTCCTTCGCGAGGAGCTTCACGCGGTCGCGCAAGGCGAGGACGTTACCGGCCGGGACGAGGAATCCTGTGCGTCCGTTGAGGCAGACTTCGTTGGCGCCATCACAGTCATAGGCCAGGACCGGACGTCCCGCGGCGAGTGCCTGGGGCAAGGCCCGCGCCAGCCCTTCACGGCGCGACAAGTGCACGAGGAGATCCATCGCACCCAGCCACTCGGGCACGGCAGTCGGCGGCACCAACCCCGCGAACCGGACGTGTCCGCTCAGTCCGCGCACCCGCACTTCCTCCTCCAACCGCTCGCGCCAGGGACCGTCGCCCACGAGAAGAAAACGGACCTGCGGCAGGTCGCGCACGATCCCCGGGGCGACCTCCAGCAGGTCGTCATGGCCCTTCAGTTCGAAGAGCCGAGCGATCTTCCCCACCACGAAATGCTCGGGTCCCCAGCCGAGCCGAAGACGCAGCGCCTCGGACCGTTCGACGCCGAGGTACGGGGTCAGGTCGAATCCGCTGAAGACGCGCGTGTACTGGCCGGCATGCCCGATCCCCGCCGCGAGGTACTGCCGCGCCATCGCCTGGGCCACCACGACGAAGTGGGAGGTCATGCGCCCGACCAATCGCTCGGCGCCGAGGAAGGCGGCGTTGGCCAGCGCCCCCTGGAACGCGCCGAAGGACGGACCGTGGACAGTGTGCACCACGACCGGCACCCCGGCCGCCCAAGCGGCCAGCCGACCAAGCACGCCCGCCTTGCCGCTGTGGGTGTGCACGATCTGCGGTCGCAGAGAACGGAACCGGCGGTACAACGCCGCCAGCGCGGTGAGGTCCGCCCAGGGCTGCACCGGACGGACCAGCGAAGGCAACACACTCAGAAGTCCGGGAACGGCCTGCGCCTCCGACTCCAGGGAACCCTCGGTCCCCGCGGTCGGTCCGCTGACCAGCGTGGCGTCCAACCCATGCCGGCGCCGCAGGCCCACCACGGTGGCCAGCGTGTTTTCCTGCGCGCCCCCAAGATTCTGTCGCG
>CAZYJB010001114.1:0-1903 GCA_964647675.1 uncultured Verrucomicrobiota bacterium
AGGTCTCTGTCTCCCTCGCTCCGAGCCACCAGTACTCGTATGCACTCGGATCCGGCGAGACCACTTTCTCCGATCTGTTGCGCGGTCTTGCCGCCCTCGTCCCGGTCGACACCTATTTGCCCGGTTTGTCCTCGGACACCCTGCGCACCGCGTGGCCGCCGACGGGAACCAGCGGGCCTCCGGCGGTTGGCGCGGGCTATTTCTACCAGCCGATCAACCTGAACGTCCGGGTCAACGAAGGCGATCAGGTCGACACGCTCAACGTCTTCAACCAGGACAGCCCGTCCAACGACACCGGTGTGCTGACGGAATCCCGCCTGTCCGGTTTTGGCATGCCCGATCAGGCCGTGATCGCCGGCCGTGAGTTCGACGGCGGCATCACCTATGCCAACCTGGAGGTGCTGAATCTCGGTCTTGGTTCGGGCGACGACCTGCTGACCATCGAGTCGACTCATCGCGGGCGCACCTGCGTCGATGGTGGCGCCGGCGCCGATGAGTTCAGGGTGAAGAACACCTCGGGTCACGTGGCCGTGTTCGGTCAGGCGGGCGCGGATCGCCTCTTCATCGGCAATGCGGACGCCCTGGTCGATCAGATCACCGGCTTGCTGACCCTCGATGGTGGTGGCGACGCCGGTGATACCGTGACGCTCGACGACACCGGCGACACGCGCGCGAACTGGGGTCTGCTGACCCCGACCACACTCACCGGTCTCGGCATGCCGTCGGTTCCCGAAGTGCAGTCCCTTTTCATTCAGGCTGCGTCGGGCGAGTACCGACTTCGCGTGCCAGGTCAGGGTGTGGAGAAGGGGCTGCCGGATTCCGCGCGGGTGCAGCGGTTGCCCGGCTACGCGCTCCTGACCGCGGACTATTCCTGGACAGCGGCACAACTGGAGACCGCGCTCCGTGAGGTTTTCGGCTCGCCGGATATCGACGTCTCCGAGGTGCGCGTCGCTGGATCCGTCACCTACCGCATCACCTACGCGCGCCTGCTCGCCGGGCTGGATTTCGATCCGGTGGCGTGGGGCGAGAACCGCGAGGACAGCGGTCTGGTGCCTTCGGAAGACGCCTCGATCGACCTCGAGGTTGAGACCCTGCGTGAAGGGACCCGTTCGCCGACGCATCCGAACGTGCAATCGCTCACCCTGGCAGCGACTGCCGGCACCTTCCGCTTGCGGTTCGACCCGGCCTCCGGCCCGCTGTGGACCGATCCGATTGCTTTCGACGCCTCCGAGACCGACGTGCTCGCCGCGCTGAGCCGCGTGCTGAATCCGAACAACTCCAATCCTGCGCTGCCTTACACGGACAACATCGCCGTGATGCGGCACGGCACGGATTATCTGCTCCATTTCCAGGGCGAGCACCGCGGCCTGACCGTGGCGGCGGCCGACGACACGGGTTTGACCGGGTCGGTTGCCGTGAGAACCCGGGTAGAGGGCGTGAACTACTATGCCGTGGACGAGATGAACATCCTGCTCGGCAGCGGGGATGACTTGTTCAACGTGCAAGGCACCGGAGCGCTCACCAACCTGAACCTCAATGCGGGCAACGAGCAGGTCTATGTCTCGTCGACCGCGAACGTCCTGCCCGGCGCCTTGGTGTCTTTCCTGACCGGCGACCTTTCGAAGCTCTCCCGCACGCTCAACCTCGACGCCGGTACGGGACGCCACAAACTGATGATCAGTGACGAGGCCTCGCTGTCGGGCGACGGCACGGCTGCGGCGCCGGTTCTGGTCACCGACCAACTCGCGGCCGCCCAGGCGCGGCAGTCGGATGTGGCGGCGAATGCGGAGATCTTCGTGGTAGGGCTCGCGCAAGGGGCGATCACCTACCGCGCGGACGCCGCGGGCAATTTCGCGGATGGCATCACGCTCTGGTCGGGCTGGGGGCATGACTGGTTCCTCGT
>CAZYJB010001115.1:0-1903 GCA_964647675.1 uncultured Verrucomicrobiota bacterium
GGTCATCTTCGTGCCCGTCTCGTTCATGTCGAGCATCGCGGGCCGCTTCCTCTTCCAGTTCGGCATCACCGCGGCGGTGGCCATGCTGGTGAGCCTCCTGGTGTCGTTCACGCTCACGCCGATGATGAGCGCACGGCTGTACGCGCGCGGCGGGCTCAAGGCTGTGCACGGCGGCGCGGCCCACTCGCGCTCCGGCTTCTACGCCTGGATCGAGCGCGTCTATCTCGCCGCGCTGGCCTGGTCGATGTGCCACCGTCTCCTCATGGTGACCGCTTCCCTGGCCGTCATCCTCTCCTCGGTGCCGCTCTATCATATGGTGCGACAGGAGTTCACCCCGACCGACACCGACGAGGGCGAGTTCGAGATCAGCCTTTCCGCACCGGAGGGCACCAGCCTGACGTCGATGGATGACGTGGTGACGCGCGCGGCCGAGGCGGTGCGCAGCGTGCCCCATGTAAAGACCGTCCTGGCGTCGACCGGTTCCGGCGGCGGCTTCTCCGGCGTGCATCAGGGGCGGCTGTTTCTCATCCTGACCCCCCACCACGAGCGAACCTTCTCCCTCTCGCGCCTGTTCAGCCTGAACCCCATGAAGGCGTTCGAAGGCAATGCCACGCAGCGCGACGTGATGCGCCAGGTGCGCGAACGCCTGCGCTTCCTCGATCCAGTGCGGGTCGGCGTCCGGGGCGGCGGTTCCTCCATCAACGTCGGCGGGCCAAGCTTCGAAATCGATTTCGCCATCCTCGGTCCGGATCTCGAGAGCCTCGCCGCCTACGCCGAACGCTTGCGCCAGCGCGCGCCCGACCTCGGGCTCGTGGATGCCGACACCACCCTGCGCCTGGACAAGCCCGAGGTGCGCATCGAGATCGACCGCGCGCGCGCCGCGGATCTGGGCGTCGACGTTCAGGATGTGGCCTCGGCCCTGCGCATCATGGTGGGCGGGGATCCGCGCGTGTCGCGGTTCCGTGATTCCGGAGTGAACGACGACTACGACGTGCAACTGCGCCTGGAGGGGGTCGATCGCGATGATCCGTCCGACCTTGGCCGGATGGTGGTGCCGAACCTGCGCGGCGACCTGGTACGGCTCGACAACCTCGTGCGCATCGTGCCGGGACAGACGGCGTCGCGCATCGACCGATTGGACCGCCAACGCACCGTGGCGCTTCGCTCGGGCGTGGCGCCCGGATTTGCGCTGGGCGATCGCCTCGAGGCGTTGCGGGCCGAGGTGAGTTCCATGAACCTGCCGCCGGCGTATTCGACCAAGGTCTCGGGACGCGGCCGCGAGCTCGAAGGCACCTTCCGCGAGTTCCTGTGGGCCTTCGCGCTCTCGATCGTGTTCATGTACATGATCCTCGCCTCGCAGTACGAGAGCCTGGTGCATCCGTTCACCATCCTCCTGTCCCTGCCGCTCTCCCTGCCGTTCGCGTTGCTGTCGCTCTGGGCCACCGGCAACACCTTGAATCTTTATTCGGCGCTTGGATTGCTGGTCCTGGCCGGGGTGGTGAAGAAGAACGCCATCCTGCAGATCGATCACATGAACCAGCTGCGCGCGCGCGGCGTGGAACGGCTGAAGGCGGTTCTGGACGCGAACCGGGACCGCCTGCGTCCCATCCTCATGACCACGCTCTCCCTGGTGGCGGGCATGCTTCCGCTGGCGGTCGGCGCGGGACCCGGCGCGGAGGAGCGGCGCGCGGTGGCGGTGGTGGTGATCGGCGGCCAGACGCTGTGCCTGGTGCTCACGTTGCTGGTCACGCCCGTGGTTTACTCGTTGCTCGAGGACGCGCGCGGGTTCCGCTGGTTCGGACTTCGCGGCGGCGCCGGGGCGCGCGGGACGAAGGCACTTCCCCAGAACGAAGTGACGCCGGCGTGAGCGGACCTGGGCGGGGGGCTGCCGTGCCGGGGGGCA
>CAZYJB010001116.1:0-1897 GCA_964647675.1 uncultured Verrucomicrobiota bacterium
GGCCTTGATGCAGTCGTAGGCATTCTTGTGACCGGACAGCATGCCCTGCCGCCACCAGGACTGGATGAGGCCCTGCGACACCTTGGCGCCGGGCCGGTTGAAGTTGAAGAACGGGCCGCTCGCGACCTCCAGGAAGAACCGGGCGCGATCCGCGAGGTACGCGGCGCGGAAGCCGTCGAACACTTCCATCGGCAATCCGCCGGGATTGGCAGGGGTCTTGAGCATGATGGGCGGCACAGCGCCGACCAGCACGGCCTTGGCGACGCGCTTCGAGCCGTGTCGTCCGAGGTAACGCGCCACTTCACCGCCACCGGTCGAATGCCCGACCAACATGGCGTCCTTCAGATCGAGACTGGTGAGGAGCTCCTCCAAGTCGTCTGCATATTGGTCCATGTGATTGCCATCCCAGGGTTGGCTGGACCGGCCGTGACCACGGCGATCGTGGGCGACGCAGCGAAATCCGTTCGAGGCGAGATGGAAGAGTTGTGGGTCCCATGCATCGGCCGAGAGCGGCCAGCCGTGGCTGAACACGATGGGACGGCCGCGTCCCCAGTCTTTGAAGTAGAGCGTCGTTCCGTCCCGCGTGGTGAGAGTGCTCATGGTTTGGTTCCTTCCTTGGTTTTCGATTTGCGAACCGCCTGCTTGGACGACTCAATGTGTTCCAACTGCACGGACTCGTCGTGAGGAGAAGCGAGATACCCGAGAGAAAAAGCCAACTGGGACCCGGCGGCCGGAACGGCCGACTCCGCCGCGGATCAGGGCTCGCTGATCTCGCGGAACAGCCACGCCCGCGAGAACACCCAGTAGTTCTTCACCGTCGACACCGACAACTCGAGTACCTGGGCCGTTTCCTCGTTGGTCATGCCGCCAAAGTACCGCAACTGGACCACCTGTGCCTGGACGGGATGCTCGCGGGCGAGTCGCTCGAGCGCATCGTTAACCGCGAGCAGTCGATCAGCGGGATCCGGCGCCTCCAACCGCGCTTCGTCCCACTCCACGCGATCGTACTCCCCGCCGTGCCGCAGCGTCTGCCTCCGGCGCGCTCGGTCGATGAGGATGCGCCGCATGGCCTCCGCGGCAGCTCGATAGAAGTGACGACGATCGTTGAACCGTCTTCCCTCCCCGCCCGACAGGCGCAGCCACGCTTCGTGCACGAGCGCGGTGGCCTGCAGCGTTTGTCCGGGCGCCACCTGCGCGAGACGGTGCGCGGCCAGCCGCCGCAGTTCGTCATACACCATCGCGAGAAACGAATCCGCCACCCGGCCACCTTCCGGCCCGGGCGTGCTCGAAGCTGCGGCGCCGTCGTCTCCGTTCACGCCTCCCGTTTTCGGCGGCACTTCGCGCGACGGGTTCGATCCGAGTTCACCAGGCAGGGTTCTCATGTCAGGGACGATTCCCGGCTTGCGCCGGCTTGGACGCGGGTGGAATGAACCGTTCCGCCTCGTCGAGCAACAGGCGACCGAAAAGCCACGACAGCCACGCCCCGCCGATGGTCGCGGCATCCCGACCTGGCTGCAGGCCGGCCGACAACGCCCGACCCTGGGCGAGCAGCTCGCGCGCCTGGTCCAGCTCACCCAACCGCATCTGCGCCATGGCCAGGACCGCATGGGCATGCGTTCGAGCCGGAATGTCCGCATGGGTCAGTGGCCGGCGGGCCCAGTCTACGGCCTCGACGAAGCGGCCCTGCCGGTACCGGCAAAGCGCCACCGCCACTTCGGAGTACGGCATCGCGGTCGTCCAACCCTCAGGTCCCAGCGACTTCGCCGCCAGGAGGTCGATGGCACCGAGGTCAGCACGCGTTTCCGGAAGCAGGAGGCAGTCCTTGGCCATGCGCTCAGCGACGTAAGCGTTCTCCGTGCTGGCGAAGCTCGAGAGCATCCGCTGACAGAGGCGCCGG
>CAZYJB010001117.1:0-1896 GCA_964647675.1 uncultured Verrucomicrobiota bacterium
CAAAGGGAGGCACAGCAGTCCATCTACTACCCAACTGAGAAGATGTGCATGCCTGTGAGGTAACGTCTGGGCCCGATGGATATTGTCGCGCGCGCAGACCAAATAGCGATGAACAACTGGTAACGAAGGGGAAATATTGCATGACACAGTCAAACGCATCTGGGATTCACCGTCCAGCCTGGGCGCAGCGTACAACCGAGCATCTGGCGGACGCCCTGCGCTTCGCCTCACGCGGTGCTCTCCTCCTGAACGGAATCATCGTCTCACTCGGTTCGATTTACGTCGTGGTAAAGCTGGTCTATTTCACGATTCGGTGGCTGGACCGTATGCTGTTCTCTCAACCCTGGTAGTGAAAAGGATATACATGCCCAACAGCCTCGACAATCTGTTTGGTGAAGGTAGCCGTCCTCTCCGGCGAGACGGTAGCTTCAGCGCCGACGTCGACAATCTGGGGAATCCGACATACACCGCCTTGACGAGCAAAGTCACCTCGCTGCCTGCATCCGGTGGGATCGACAGCGCAGAAGTGATCGGATTCTTTCATTGCGGGCACGCGGCGTCGGAGGGTCTCGGGGGGCGATGTGGCGAGCCGGGTTGCCGTAATGTTAGTTGTCGAATCTGCTTTGCACAATGCAGGTGTCAGTCCTGTCTGAAACCGCTTTGCCTTGAACATGGGCGGGACGTGCAGGATGGGGAAGTGGTGAGACGACTGTGTCCTCGCTGCCGGGACACCTTTCTTCGGCGGCGAGCGTGGCACTCGGTGGGGCGGTGGCTTCTCAGCCCTTTCGTCGACTTCAAAGATCGGAGGGGAAGATGAACGGCAGGCACGATCGCGAATCGGATCAGTCGATTTTCGGGCGTCTCGCGTGGGCCCGCTCTTTGGGGGGATTCGATGACGAAGTTGGTGGACGTTTGCTGGATCTTTCGGACCACGGCGTCATGGATGATGTTGTACGTGGGTTGATTGAGCCGCGCATTCGATCCCTGGAAGCGAAGGAGAAGGCCGGGATCCTGCCCCCGTTCAAGCCGACACGGGCCAGCAAAGGCGAGATCCTTTTGGGTCGTGATTTGCTTGGCTATCCGGCCCGCCTGCCGCTACAGGCATTGCGCTCCCACGCGTTGATTGTCGGATCGAGTGGTTCGGGGAAGACGACGTTGCTCAAGTGCATCGTGATGCAGTTGCTACTGCGCCGGTGTCCCTTTTGGTTGGTTGACAGCTACAAGAAGGATTTACGAGGAATCGCTGGAGCCGCGGCGCAGATGGGCTCCAATGTTGTCGTCCTCCGACCCCACGACTGGAAGTTCAACCTGCTCCAGGCAGACGGAATCGACCCGCGCCTTCACCTGGGCATTGCCGTGGACATTCTGGCGCGCGCTACGGACCAGCCTTCCCGTGCGCGAATCATCCTGAACCAGAAGTGCCATCAACTGTACGGGCGCTTCGGTATTTGGACCGGCAGAACCGAGCGCTGGCCCACGCCATTCGACTTGTTCGAGAGCATCCGAGTGGACTCGGGGCTTAACGTGGCGGCCAAAGAGGCGCTTTTGGATAGGCTCGGGTCGGTCTTGGTCTCCCTGACGCCGCGATGTGCGGCCTACCGGACTGGTTGGACGGCGTCCCAACTTGCCCGGCACTCGATCGTTTTCGAGATGCGTGGCGGGGCGGAGACGGTGAAGGGACTCCTGATGGAGCCGTTACTCCACAGCCTGTTTCAGGCCGAGGTACAGCGGGGCGCGTTGAATCAGGCATTGAACCTCTTCGTGGGTTTGGACGATCCGCAGCGTTATCTGGATACCGGGGGGGCTGGTGCGTCCGGCGAGTTTCTGCTGCTGGATGAATTGGCGGGGATTCTTCGTGGGACTGGCAAGGGTCTCGGCTTCTTCCCGCAATCGACC
>CAZYJB010001118.1:0-1895 GCA_964647675.1 uncultured Verrucomicrobiota bacterium
GGGACTTTCAAGCCACCCTGACCGGAGAAACGGATCACCTTGCCGCCAAAGACACTCAGGCCGGCCGCGCAACTATTGAACTCTTCGCTCTTCTCGAAGAGGGCCTGGTAGCCGACGCAGATGCCAAGAAACGGGCGACCGGACCCGATGAAGTCGCGCACCGCGTGGAGCAGGGCTTGTTTCTGGAGCGCGTTGAGGCAGTCGTCGAAGGCGCCGACCCCGGGCAGGACGACCGCGCGGGCCTCAGCCAGGGCGTGACCGTCGCGCACGATGGCGACGTCGGCCCCGCAGCGCAGGAGGGCCTTCTGGACGCTGCGCAGGTTGCCGGAGCCGTAGTCGATCAACGCAAGCACGGCGTGGAGTGTGTCGGGGTCGCGCGCATCATGCAATGCGCCCGGGCCTTGCCGGGGAGGCGGCTGACTTGCTTTCGCGCCGGTGCAGCCTAGGTTTCGCCGGCATGCAGCTCCCGAAGAGCATGGGGGTGATGATCCTTCCCCACGTGAACCTGTTCCCCCACGCGGTGCTGCCGTTGTTCGTCTTCGAACCGCGCTTCCGGCGCATGCTGCGTGATTCGCTGGAGACACACCGCCTGTTCTGCGTGGCGATGCAGCGCCCGGAGGCCTCGCGTGAATCCCCCTCGCGGGTGGCGGGAGTGGGAGTGATTACCGCCTCGGTGGAGAATCCCGATGGCACCTCCAACATGATGGTGCAGGGCTTGGCACGCGTCTCGCTGGGCCGCGTGGTGCGGCGGCGTCCGTATCGCGTGCATGGCATCGAGGCGCTCACACCCGGGCTCGCCGACACGCCGCGGATCGACGCCCTGAGCGTGAAAGTGCGGGAACTGGTGGGTCAGCGCTTCCGTCGGGGTCTGCCGTCGCCGCTCAAGATGGTCGGTGACACGGCGGCACCGGACGACAGCGGCACGCCCAGCAGCGAGCAGTTGCTCAAGTCCCTGACCCAGATCGGCGACGCCAGCGTTCTGGCCGATCTCGTTTCCTGCACCCTGCTTTCGGATCCGGCCCAGCGGCAGGTGCTGTTGGAGACGGTGGATCTCGAGACCCGGCTCCGGTACCTGATCTATTTCCTGATCAAGGAACTTGAGGGGGCGGAAGGTTCGTCGGTGTGAGGAGGGTGCCCGCTTGCCGGTCCGTCGCAAAAAAGCCGAACCCTCGGTAGGCGGCGATTCCCAGCCATTCGTGCCAGGCGTGCAGGCCCGGGGAGAGCAGGCGCAGAGTGTCGAACACGGGCCGGGGTGTGGCTTCGCTTGGCGACGGACCTCACGCGGGCTCCGGGATCAAGGCGATCTGTCGTTCCACGCGCTCCAGGTATTCGTTCGGACCATCGGGCCACGGTTGGTTGAGGTATCGGAACGTGCCTTCGAATTCCTGCTCCAGCCGCGGCAGGACATGGCGCCGCCAGAAGTACGGCGTCTGGCGGACCAGGTCGTCGGCCGAGGTGAAGTTGGGGACGACCCCGTTGCCTGCATCGCCGCTGTTGCGTGCCGCGGCCTCGGCGAACTCGCTGTAGAGAATGGGCAGCTTGGCCACGTAGTCGTCGGCCGCCATCTGTCCCAGAAGATCTGCCGTGGCCAGCGCGCAACCGACCTTGCGTTCGAGCGGCGTGTGAAAGCGCAGGGCCCGGACCTTCGCGTTGATGCCGGTGCAGCGGATCATGTTCTGCACGGCCTCGACGTCCTCGGTGGCAGCGCCCTTCGACCGCAGGTAGCACCCGGCGAACTCGGCGCTGCGCTGGACATGGATGGGCGTGAATTTGGCGCCGGTGCCGACCCGGTCGCCCCGCGGCTTCAGATAGCCCGTGTCGTGGAAGAGAATCGCGGTGAGCCCGAGGCGTGTGGTGCGGGCATCGAGGGCGGGCTCGGACCCGGAGTGGTGCCA
>CAZYJB010001119.1:0-1889 GCA_964647675.1 uncultured Verrucomicrobiota bacterium
CAAGGCGCGGCGCTGGAGACCCTTCCGCGTGGTGATGTGCCCATCCCCACCGGGCATTCAATTGCTGAAGGACGGCGGCTTCCTGAGAATCGACCTCACGGCGTCCCCGGTTCCCTCGGTAGCCGTCCACAACCACCCCTTGCCGTGGCGCTGAGCGCGGGTGCCGTGGGAAGGCGGAGCCCGCCGCCGAAAGCCGGCCGTCAGGCCATCGCGCCGCGGTAGAGGGTCTCGAAATCGGCTGGCGTGATGACGCGCGGATTGAAATTCGCGGTCCATTGGGCTGCGGCCTCCGAGGCGAGGACGGGGATTCGCTCCCCCTGCACCCCGGCAGCCGTCAGGTTCGGTGCGAGACCGCTATCAACCACCAGCCGATGCAGGCCTTCGGCGAGACGCTCCGAGGCCACCGCGGGATCGCGGGCATCGAGCGCCCAACCCGCCCCGTGGGCCAACTCGGCGTAGGCGGCAGCAACGCGCGGATCACCAGCGTTGAAACGCACCACTTGGGGGAGCATGAGGCCGACCGCGAGGCCGTGGACCACATTGAAGTGGGCGGTGAGCGGATTGGCGGCGGAATGGGCCGCGCCCAGCATGCTCAGTTCGATGGCCGTTCCGGCGAGCGCGGCGCCGAGGAGCATGCGTCCCCGAGCCTCGAGATCGCCGGGAGCCTTCAGGACCGCTGGGAGCGTGGGGGCGAGGAGGCGGAAGGCCTCGCGCGAAAACATCGAGGAAAGCGCCGAGCGTTTGGCAGTGACCGCAGTTTCGACGGCATGCGCCACCGCGTCGATTCCCGTGCAGGCCGTGACCGTGGGCGGCTGCGAGACGGTCAGCTCCGGATCGAGGAGGGCGATGCGGGCGGCCGCCTTGGGATCCAGGCAGGCCATTTTCATGTGGGTGTGTGCGTCGGCGATGAGCGCGGCGGACTGGCATTCACTGCCGGTTCCCGAAGTGGTGGGAATGGCGATGAAGGGCAGCATGGGATGCGTGGCCTTGCCCACGCCCCAGTAGTCCTGCATGCGGCCGCCGTTGGTGAGCAGGAAGTTGCAGCCCTTGGCGGTATCCATGGAACTGCCGCCACCGAGGCCGACGATCAGATCCGGTTTGAACTCGCGCGCGACGACCAGACAGGCGTCGACGCATAGGGTGTCGGGGTTCTCGCGCGTCTCGTCGAAAGTGCTCACGAACAGACCAGCGGTTTCGAGCAGGCAGGTCACGCGAGCGGCATGGCCGGCGCGGGCTATGCCAGGATCGGTGACCAGCAGGACGCGTGAGGCTTGGAGCTCCTCGACGAACTCCGCGAGCCGGTTCACGGCTCCATTGCCGAACACGAGCCGGGTCCGCAGTTGGGCGTCGGCCGGGCCGAAGTCCCAGCGTGCTGGGAGTCGGGGCTCAGCGGCATGGGCGGAGGAACTCAGGGGCATGATTCACACAGCCCTCCACACGGCCGCGCCTGTGCAAGGGCAGGCCGGGGAGCGGGCTGCGAGAAGGTGGCAAGAGTCGGGCGGAATGCCAACCCCGCGACCCGTCTTTTTCGCGGCGCGGGGTCAGCCGAGAATGCGCCGGCCCTCGTCGAGGAAGATGCCTTTGAAGTTCATCTCAAGCGCTTGCGCATTCGAGGCTTTCGCGAGGGCCTCCTTCTCGGTGATGCGGCGCGCCTTCACGAGATCGAACAGGGCCTGATTGAACGTCTGCATGCCGTCGTCGGTCCCGACTTCGATGGCTGCGGCGAGCTTATCGAGGCGGTTTTCCTCGATGAGCTTCCGTACTGTGCTGTTGCTGATGAGGATCTCGAGGGCGACCGTGACGCCACCCTCGACGGTCTGGACCATGCGTTGGCAGATGACGGCCTGCAAAGTGCCGACGAGCTGGCGTCGCACCTGTTCCCGTTCGTC
>CAZYJB010001120.1:0-1885 GCA_964647675.1 uncultured Verrucomicrobiota bacterium
TCGAACTTCAACATCCACCCGCCCCACGGTGACAACTCTTCCCGCGCGCCAATGTTTAACGCGCCTTTGATGTGTCCGCCGCCAAATCCCAGCATGAGCCGTGTATCTATGAGCACCGTTCCGCGCTGTGCCATGGCTTCCTTGAAACTCCTGGCAGGTAGCGCCGGCACTGGGGGCATGTTGCCAAAAGTCGGTGGACCCTTCTGGTTCACCTTCTTCATCGTGACGTAATAGGTCGGCACCGGCGTCGCGGTCGAAGTCGTGTATTCCACGAACTCCTTTTCGTTTTGAAGTTGGAGAAACGCATTGTGCTTCTTTTCGTAGCCGATGGTCGTGCTCCGGCGATCTCCAATGTCCGGCCCGCAGGAGGAACCCGCCCCGTGTCCGGGATAGACAGCCACGCCATCATCGAGCTTCGCGTAAAACTCGGTCATCGTCCTGAAAAGCTCGGCCGCGAGTTTCCTTGTCTGCCGTTCGCTTCCGATGATGTCGGGCCGTCCCGCTGAATCAGCGAACAGGCTGTCACCACTGAATACGCCCCACGGCGTCTTGGGCCGCTTCTTCTCGGCCACGACGAAGGCGATGTGTTCCGGCGTGTGGCCCGGCGTGTGTTTGACCGTCAGAATCGAATCGCCGAACTCGAACGTATCGCCGTCTTTCGCCTTCTCGTTATCAAACCCGTAACGGGCTCCGCCTTCGTAACTGGAAAACACTTTGGCCGAGGGCAGCCGCCGCTTTAGTTCCAGCCCGCCACTGAGAAAGTCCGCGTGAATGTGCGTCTCGAAAATGTGCGTTATGGAAACAGCGTGTTTGCGAGCTAGGTCAAGGTAGCAGTCCACGTCGGGGCGCGGATCGATGATGCAGGCCACTCCCTTCGAATCGTCGCCCACCAGATATGAAAGCTGCGCGATCCCCGACGTGTGGATTTGTTCAAAGATGAGCGCCATGATTTTCCTGTAGCGAGGTTTTGTTAATGACCACTCTTCACGTACGGACGGCCCGCCTCCTGGCGTCGAACTGCTTCTGCCACACCGAAGTCAACTGTCCTGCTGAAGTCGCGCAGGTCCGCCTTGGTGAGGTTTTCTACGCTTCATTGTATTTTCGCAGGCGGCAAACACGACGCCCGAGTCTGAGAGTTTTCTCTTCTCATTCCTTGCGCGTTCTCGTTGTTCGCCTTTTGCAGCAGCGCAATCCCCGGTCCTGGGGCGACGACAATCACTTGCGTGTTCGTTCCAAACGAGTTCGGCTCGTTCTCGATGCAGCAGTTTTCATGCCTCATCGCGAATGAAGTTGAATACGGAGGAAACCGCAGCAAATCGGGAGTGTTCCTGAAGAGGTCGTGCCAACAAAGCGGCGAAATGCACAGGACCAAGCGGCTGACGATGCAGATTGCAATGCACCCGGTCGACAGACCACGTCTTCCCGACCTGTCATGGGTGTCCGATTCTCCGAGTCAGTGACCAATCCCCAATGGATGACGAGCTGAGTGAAGCTCCTCGACGCTGAGCAACGGAGGCTGGGTCCATGAACTCACTAGCGTTCCAAGGTGGAGCAGCGACTGCCAGCCGATCCTGGAAAACCGCTCGTCGCGAATGAGCGCGGCGACCAACGGCCGGATATCTCTGCCCTTCGCAGCACCAAGATTTTTGACAAAAACCGCCTGTGAATGGTAGATGGCACCTCGCTCCGCCACCGGATCGAAGTTGTAGAACCAATCGACGATGCGGGAAGTCTCTTCCTGCCCGATGAGTTGCCAGAGCGCCACCGACAACTCGCCTCTTTCGGAAAAACCGGCGTAGCGCATCCAGGCCTCCCGAAGCAGTGGGCGCGCACGGTCCGGTTGAAGAGCCGCGGCTGCAATCGCCCACTGCGGTGTCCGCATGGG
>CAZYJB010001121.1:0-1884 GCA_964647675.1 uncultured Verrucomicrobiota bacterium
GCATCGACAACCGGCTGGTGCACGGGCAGGTGGTCGAAGGGTGGATCCCCCACCTGAAGGTGAAGCGGGTGGTGGTGGTGGACGACGCCCCCGCGGCGGACACGCTGGCCATGGCCGCCATGCGCCTGGCCATGCCGCCGGGCGTGGAGCTGGTCTTCGCGGCGCACGCGCAGGGGCAGTTCGACCCGCTGGCGGGGGACGCGGTGCGCACGCTGGTGCTCTTCCGGGACGTGGCCGACGCGGTGGCGGCCCGAGCGCACGGCCTGCCGCCCGGCCTGCTCAACGTGGGCAACGTCCACGCCCGCGCCGACCGCACGCCGGTGACGCGCGCGGTCTTCTTGTCGGCGGACGAGCGCAGCACGCTGCAGGGCTTGGCGAAGGCCGGCCTGGCGGTGACCCAGGTGACGCAGAAGGCGGTCGAGATGCTCGGACCGCTGGGCTACTCGCGCAAGCTGCTGGTCGAGAAGTGGATGCGCGACGCCAAGATCAACGACATCTTCGAAGGAACGCAGCAGATCAACCTGATGATCATCGCGCGCCGCATTCTCGGCTACAGCGCCAAGGAACTGAGCTGAGAGGACTCCGCAACCTCTGAACGCCCTCCCCCGGCTCCGCGGGGGAGGGCGTTGGATAGGCCCCCGCTCCGCGGGGCGAGGGCGCTGGATCGGGCCCTCGTCGCGTTGCAGCCCGCCTGCACTTGCGCTACTCGGCGCCGGTGCAGCAGCTCCGTATCGGTCTCGTCGGCGCCGGACTCATCGGCAGTACCCACGCCCTCGTCCTCCGCCAGATCGCGGACGCGGCCCACCCGGGTCGCGTCCGCCTCGTTGCCGTCGCGGACCCGTCCGAGGAGCAACGAACCCGCTTCCGCGAGCGCTTCGGCTTCGAGCGCGAGTACCCCGACGGCGCCTCCTTGCTGCGCGATGCCGAGCTCGACGCGGTCTTCCTCTGCACCCCGACGCGCTTCCACGCGGAGCACTTCCACGCCGCCGTCGATCGCGGCCTGGCGATCTTCTGCGAGAAGCCCCTGGCGATGTCCTGGCACGAAGGGCGGGCGATGGTCGAGCATGCCGAGGCCGCCGGCGTGCCGACCCAGATCGGCCTCGTGCTGCGCTTCTCGTCGGTCTACACCGTCATGCGCGGGGAACTCCGCCGCCCCGAGCTGGGCGAGCCGATGGCCGTCCTCCTGCGCGACGACCAGTGCTTTCCGATCCGCGGCCTGCACCACACCGCCTGGCGCGCGGACCGCACGCTGAGCGCGGGTGGCACGATGATCGAGCACGGCGTGCACGACATCGACCTGATCACCTGGATGTTCGGCCCGATCGCCCGCTTGCGCGCCTGGCAGCAGAACCGCGCCGGCCACGCGGGGATCGAGGACTACGTCGCCGTCGAGCTCGAGCTCGCCTCCGGCCTGCGCGCCCAGGTCGTGAACCTGTGGCACGACGTGGTGCAGCGGCATTCGAACCGGCGGCTCGAGGTGTTCTGTCGCAACGGCTTCCTCGCCAGCGAGCACGACATGGCGGGCAGCTTCGATCTCCAGGTCGGCGAGGGGCACGAGCTGCGGGTCACGTCCGACGAGGTCCTGTCGCGCTTCGTGGCCCAGATCGGGCGCGAGGGTCACCCGATGGCGAGCTGGTTCGGTATCGCCTACCTGCTGCAGGACCTGTGCTTCGTCGATGCGCTGCTGGACGGGTCCACGCCGGGGCCCGACCTGCGCGTCGGCCTGGAGGCCACCCGCCTGGTGGAGGCGATTTACCACAGCGCCCGCCACGGCGTGGAGGTCGACGTCGCGTCCTTCGTGCCGGCGTAGATCTGGAGTGCGGGGGGGGGCGGCCCGGAGGGTGGGGAGATGAACCCAAAGGGCGGTGACCCCCCCACACCCAA
>CAZYJB010001122.1:0-1881 GCA_964647675.1 uncultured Verrucomicrobiota bacterium
GAACTCATAAGCCTCCCGCCGCAGTTCGGGCGGGAATCGATGCTGGGAATCCGGATGACGCACGACGAGCCGGTCTTCGACATGGTGGAGCCGGTACACCGCCTTGGCCGCCAACGCAACCCGGTCGACCGATTCCCAGCGGAAGTTCGAGTCGCGCAGCGGAGCGTTGGCGAAGAAGGCACGGGGCGCGAGGGCACCGAGAAGCTCGTGGAAATCGAAGGGCACTTCGGCCACCCGTCCGCGGTAGTCGCGCAGGCGTGGCATGTAACGCGTCTGCGTCCAGCCGGTGAGGTCGCCCTTCATGTAGTCGAGGAACGAGTCGAAGGCGCAGCTCGTGACGATTACCCGGATGCGCGGGTCCATGACCGCGGTGAAAATCGCGTTGTGGCCGCCGAGGGAATGTCCGATGGCAGCCACCCCGCCGCGCCGCACATAAGGCAGCGAGGCGAGGAGATCGAGGCCGCGCAGGTTATCCCAGATGGCCTTCATGGTTCCGCTCGCGTATCCGAGGGCGAGGACCTCCGGGTGGTACTCGGCGAGCATGGGATAGGGCGGCGCGAGGCACACGTAACCGCGGCGCGCGAGCTCCACGCCGTACTCGTCGTCCGGGCTGTTCCCCAACCCGACCACGACCTTCTGACCCGCCGCGTGGGTCTGGTGAAGGCAGAGCGCCGCGGGAGCGCGAGGCCCGGCGAGCGCGGACTTGGGCACGAGCAGGAAGGCCGGGACGCGCGGCCCGTGATCGCTCCGGTAGGAAATCCGCCGGCGCACAAACGTGCCTTCGTCGGACTCGTCCTCGACCTGGAGATCGAGCGGCACGCGGTGGTTGCGATCCGGGAGCGGACCCGCGATGGCGTGGAAGCCGCGGAGGATCTCGGCGCGGCGCCGGGCCCATTGCGAGAGGCGGCGCACGGGTTGGGCGCGGCCGCGAGCGTCGCGGTAGAGGAGGAGGTCCTCGCGTGGAAGGCGGGCGGGCGCGAGAGGTGCGGCGGCGGCCTGCGCCGTCGGCGCGCGGGAGAGCAAGGAGAGGGCGGTGAAGCCGGTGAGCCGCAGCGCGTCGCGCCGCGTCATTGCCTCAGAAGTGGGGCCTCGGTAGCGTCGGCTCATGTTTTCGCACGTGGTGATTTTCTGGACTGACCCGGCGCAGCCCGACGCGGCCGACGAGCTGCTGGCGGGCATGAATGAGTATCTGCGCACGATCCCAGGATCGCTGCAATTCCATGTCGGAAGGATGGTGCCGAGCCACCGGCCGGTGGTCGATCAAACGTATCAGGTGGCATTGAACCTCGTGTTTCCCGACAAGGCCGCCCAGGACGCGTATCAGGTGCACCCGCGGCACGTGGAATTTGTGGAGAAGGTGTTCAAGAAGTACTGCAAGAAGGCGGTGGTGTACGACTTCGCGTAGAGCTTCGACGCGGAACGCCGACGAGGGCGTACAGCTCGCGCTCGAAGGCGTTGGCAAATGGAGTTGGGGGAGCGGTCGCGCGTGGCCAGAACGGCCACGGTCACGAGCCCGGCACTCGCCTCACCTCGGACTCGCCTCCGCGGCATCAGTGGCTACCTTCGGCGCCATGTTACGTCACGCGCGGCGCGGCGGCGCCCTGCTTGGAGTGTTGGCCGGCCTGCTGGCTTCGGTTGCCGCGAGGGCTGCGGACGGTGAGGCGCGGCTCCTCAGGTTCCCCGCCATCCACGGCGATCGCATTTCTTTCGGCTACGCCGGGGACCTTTACCTCGTGGGTGCCGGTGGCGGCGTGGCGCGGCGGATCACCAGCGATCCGCGCAGTTACGAGATGTTCCCGCGGTTTTCACCCGACGGAAAGCGGCTCGCCTTCACCGCGCAATACGACGGCAACACCGAGGTCTACGTCATGCCGTCCGAGG
>CAZYJB010001123.1:0-1880 GCA_964647675.1 uncultured Verrucomicrobiota bacterium
GATCGCGCCGTGATTCAATGGGTCAGGAGGAGCAGTCCCATTCCGGCGGCCAGGGTCAGCAAGGTGAGCGGTATGCCGAAGCGCGCGTAATCCCAGAAGCCGATTTCGCAGTGGCCGCGCGCGGACTCGACCACGATGAGATTCGCGACCGATCCGAGCAGCGTGAGGTTGCCGGCGAAGGTGGTGGCGAGACCCATGACCTTCCACATGAGCACGGGATCGCTGAATTCCGGGATCCACTTCCCGGCCACGAGGACGAAGGGAACGTTGGAGAAGACGTTGGAACCGAGCACGGAGAACCAGGCGAGGTTGAGGCCCTGTGTGACCGCGGTGTCGCCGAAGACGCCGCGCACAGATCGGTAGAGCGCCTCCGGGTAGCCCGTCCCATTGAATCCTTCGACCACCACGAACAGCGCCGCGAAGAACAGGAGCAGGTGCCAGTCCACCAGCTTGAGCACATCGTGGGTGTCACGGCGTCCCAGCACCATCACCAGCGCGCCGCCCGCGAGCGCCGTCCAGGCAAGGTGGAACCCGGCGATGAACCCCACGAAGACCAGCGCCAGCGTGCCGAGGGAGTGCGTGATGAGACGACGGTCGAGGGCGGGTGCGGGCGACGGATCGGGCGCGATGCGGGCGGCGGCGAGTTCGCGGCGGTAGCCCCAGCGCAGAAGGGCGTACTGAATGGCGAGTCCCGCGGCGGCGGGCAGAAGGAGGGAACGGCTGAAGGCGAGGAAGGGCAGGCCCGACATCTGGCCGATGAGCATATTCTGCGGATTGCCGACGAGCGTGGCCACGGAACCGAGGTTGGCACTCATGGCCAGGGCGAGAAGGTAGGGCGGCAGCGGGAGCCGACCGCGCACCACGACCTTCACCACCAGCGGCGCGAGCATCAGGCAGACCGTGTCGTTCACGAGGAGCGCGGACAGGACGCCCGCGGTCACGATCAGGAGGAACAGGAGGCGCGACGGCGTGCCGGCGACGCGCAGCACCACGTCCGCGGTCCAGGTGAAGAACCCGCCGAGGTCCAGGTAGGCCGAGATGAGGCTCATCCCCAGCAACAGGACGAGCGTGTTGTAGTCGACAGCGCGGTAGACCTGTTCCGGCGTCATGATCCCGCAGACCACCATGAGCACCGTGCCCAGCAGCGCGGCGGCAGGGCGGTTGAGCGGGAGGATCTTGAGCCGCCGGCCGCTGATCAGCACGTAGGTGAAGGCGAAGATCGCCGCCGCGGCCAAGTGGCGCTGGGATTCGGTCATCGGATCGCTCGCGCGGACGTTGCGGCACGCGTCCGGATCGGGCAAGGCGCGGTCGGGCCGATCAAAACGGAGGTGATCCGCGAGGGGGCCCCGTGCTTAACTCGCGGCGCCATGTATTCGCCGTCCCGAGAGGAGTTTCGCGCGCTGGCCGCGCAGGGGAACCTGATCCCGGTGTGCCGCCGGCTGCTGGCCGATTTCGAGACCCCGCTGTCCGCCTACACCAAGATCCGTGGGCAGGGCGAATCGTTCCTGCTCGAGTCGGTGGAGGGCGGCGAGCATCTCGGTCGGTACTCGTTCGTGGGGTGTAGTCCGCGCGCCGTGATCCGGCAGACGGGGGATCGCGTGGAAGTGATCGAAAGCGGTCGCGTGGTGGAGACCGTGCGGATTGTGCCAGGCGTTGCCGGGGCCGGCGTGGAGTCGGGCAGCGGCGGGGTGGTCGGTGACGGTCTGGCGGTGGTGGAGCGGTACATGGCGCGCTACCGGCCGGTGGAATTGCCGAACCAGCCGCGGTTCACCGGCGGTGCGATCGGGTACATCGGCTACGAATTCATCCACGACATCGAGCCCGTGGTGCCCCGTCCGGCCCGTGATGAATTGGGCGTGCCGGTGGTCTATTTCCTGATC
>CAZYJB010001124.1:0-1877 GCA_964647675.1 uncultured Verrucomicrobiota bacterium
GCGACCGCCGCGGCGACCGCGGCGGAGTCGCCGCTGCCGTGGCCCATGGAGCCCCTGAGCCTGGCCGATTGCCTCAACCGGGCCGAGGCACACAACGCCACCATCGCCGCGGCGAAGAAGGAGTTGGAAGCCAACGAAGGGATCGTGATCCAGACCCGCGCGATTGTGCTGCCCGCGCTGCAACTCACCGGCGATTTCCGCGCGGTGGAGGATCGGACCGTGGAATCGGTGGGCACGCCCACCGGACAGATACAGTTCGGGCAGAGCGAGACCTGGGACGCCGGTGTCCGGCTGGTGCAATCGCTTTACGAGGGCGGGCGGCTGGGTTCGGCGCTGCGCTCGGCGCGCCTCACGCGCGATGCCGCGGTGGAGCGGTATCAGACCGTGTTGCTCGACGAATTGTTGCGCGTGCGCGTCGGGTACTATGACGCGCTGCTCGCGCTCGAGCAGATCGGCGTGCAGGAGGCGTCGGTGACGCTGCTCGAGCGGGAGCTGCAGGACAACCAGCGGCGATTCGATGCCGGCAGCGTGCCGCGGTTCAACGTGCTGCGGGCCGAGGTCGAACTGGCCAACGCGCGTCCGCGCCTGATCCGCGCACGCAACGCGTGGCGGAATGCGAAGACCTCCCTGGCGCATCTGCTGGGTCATCGCGTTCCCGACGAGATCACCGAGGACATTCCTCTGGGGTTGAGCGGGAAGCTCGAGCCGGTGCCGTTTGAGATGGAACTCAGCCGTGCGCTAACGCTGGCGCAGGAGCGGCGCAGCGAGCTGAAGGCCCTGCGCGCGGCCGAGAAGCTGCGCCGGGAGGGCATCGTCGAAGCGCGCGCCGGCGCGCGCCCGAGTGTGCAGGCGTTCGCCGGCTACGGCGTGAGGCGCTCGCAGTTTGGTGCATCGCTTGGCGACGAACTGCACGGCTGGAGCGCGGGCGTCCAGGCCTCCTGGAACCTGTTCGACGGGCGGTTGACTCGGGGCCGGGTGGTCGAAGCCACCGCGCGTCATGAACAGTCCGAGATCGACCATGACAACACGGCCCGGCTGATCTCGGTCGAGGTGCGCACCGCATTCTCGAACTTCGTGGAGGCGCGCGAGGTGTTGGAGTCGCAAAAGAAGGTGGTGGAACAGGCGGCGGAGGCGTTGCGCCTCGCGACCGCGCGCGCCGAAGCCGGCAGTGGCACGCAGCTCGACGTGCTGAGCGCGCATACGGCTCTGACCGAGGCGCGCACGACGCAGAACCTGGCCAGCCGCGACTACCTCGTGGCGCTGGCGCGCCTCCAGCGTTCGCTGGGAGCGGAGATGCATTAGCCGAAACGATGCCGTTCAAGGACGGAGTCGGACCTCACGCGAAGGCAGGCAGGCTTTTAGGTGCTTCAGTTCTGCTTCGCTTCCCTCGCGCACTGCGCGCCTTCGCGCGCGAGCTGCTTCGCTGCTCCGGCATCGTTCCGCTTGGGAGGGGGATGGATTTGAGTTTGAGCTGGGGAACGGCGCGGTGCTAGAGGCTGGGCGTGAAGCCCATCTTCCGCAGCCTGCTCCTGCGCCGCTATGTTCTTGGTCTGGTGATGCTCGCGATCGGAGCTGGGGTTGCCGGCCGTGGCGCCGCGGCGGAAGCGGCGGCCGATGCGGACCTCACGGCGTCGGCGCGCCCGGGGCATTCGATGCACGGCGAGGCCTTCAACGAAGGTCCGCGCCAGGCGGCGCAGCTGATGCCGGGCATGCCGCGCATCCAGTTCGACATCACCACCACCAACACGCTGGCGCAGCAGTTCTTCAATCAGGGCGTCGGGCAGTTGCACGGCTTCTGGTATCTGGAGGCCGAACGGACGTTTCGCCAGGTGAACCGCCTCGATCCCGCGTGCGCGATGGCGTTCTGGGGCATGGCC
>CAZYJB010001125.1:0-1875 GCA_964647675.1 uncultured Verrucomicrobiota bacterium
ATTGGTGGTGAACCAGTGCAGGACCGGCAGGGCCGACCGCAGGCTCGGATCACGCGCCACGGTTCCGAAGTACTGATCGGCGTCGAGGGGCGTTCGGAACGCGGGCGCGGGCGTGACGACACCCAGCCGGTCGGAGGCAGTCACCCGCCAGCGCGTCATCTCGCCCGGGCCGAACGCGGTTTCCGGAAGGCGCGCCGTCCAGACCCCGTCGCCCGCCAGCGCGTCCGGGTCGGCGCCATCGTCGCGCATCGCCATCTCCGCTTCGGCACCGAACATGCGGCGATGAAAGATTCGGACTGCGTCCACGGGATCGTTGGTCGGGAGCACGCGCACGGCGACCACGAGGGCTGCCACCTCCGGCTGCGACGAAGACGGCTGCACCGGTTGAACCATCGGCCCGGCGCGTGAGCCGACGCCATTGGGCGCACCCGGCGTGGGGGCACGAAAGTGGCTCCACCCGGGCGCCGCCGCGCTCGGATCGATTCCAAAGGACTCGTTGGGGAACTGCGGCGGATAGAACGGCGCGAAACGGCTCAGCACCTCATCGCCATCCGGCGCCACCAACGCGAGAAACTCGCCTTCCGCGGCGAGCAGGAAGTCGGTGTGCAACGGAGCCGCCGGATCGGTGCGGTTCTTGCCCGACGCAAAGACCACGAGATAGCCGCCGGGTGCCAGCGAGACCGCGGGAAAGGTCCACTTGCGCAGATTGGAGGCGCTGTCCGTGAGGTGGTAGCCCGCCAGAGAGACCGGCGATGCGTCCGGATTGTGCACCTCGATCCAGTCGGAAAAGTCGCCGTCGGCATCGGCAAGGCCGGATTCGTTGGAGGCCAGGAACTCCGAGATCCGGGGCGCGCCATACCCCACCTGCGCCACGCCGCCCAGGAGGAGGAGGAGCAGCAGCGGCAGGAGGCAACCCGGAAGGCGGGCGCGGTCGGACGTTGGCACGGCGCTCCCCTACTGCCCGATCCGGACGAATGCAAGGACCGGATGATGGGGATGAGGATGTTCCCTCCACGCTTGCCGCGGGTCGCATCGTCCAGTAAGCCCACTGGCCGTCATGATCAACGTCGCTGTCATCGGTCTCGGGTTCATGGGGGTCACCCACATCAAGGCCTACCGCAAGGTGCCCGGCGCGCGCGTCGCGGGCATCTGCGATGCCTTCAAGCTTCCTGCCGATGGCATGCTCGCCAGCGTGACCGGCAACGTCGCGGATCCGGACCCCGTGCGCCTCGACCTTTCGCAGATTCAAGCGACGAAGAACTACCAGGAGATCCTCGCCAATCCAGACATCCACGCGGTCGACATCTGCCTGCCCACCGCGCAACACGTCGAGGTGGCCACCGCCGCCCTGGCCGCCGGCAAACACGTGGTCTGCGAGAAGCCGCTGGCGCGCACCTCCGAGCAGTGTCGTGTCATCGTCGAGGCGGCGCGCCAGGCGAAGGGCTTTTTCATGCCCGCCATGTGCATGCGCTTCTGGCCGGGCTGGTCCTGCCTGCGTGAGGCCATCGCGGACCAGCGTTACGGACGCGTGCTCGCCGCGCGTTTCCGGCGTGTGAGCGGTCCGCCCGGCTGGAGCAAGGGCACGTACTTCAAGGGCGCGGAGTCAGGCGGCGCGCTGCTCGACCTGCACATCCACGACACCGATTTCATCCAGTTTCTCTTCGGCCGGCCCAAGCGCGTGTTCTCACGCGGCCTCAGCCGCTTCAGCGGCGCCACCGACCACGTGGTCACGCAGTATGACGTCGACTGCGGCGCCGCGGTCTCCGCCGAGGGCTCCTGGCTGATGAGCGAGGGCTTCGGCTTCAACATGGCCTATACGGTCAATTTCGAACGCGCCACCGCGGACTTCGATCTCGCGCGCGGCGCCGAGACGCT
>CAZYJB010001126.1:0-1870 GCA_964647675.1 uncultured Verrucomicrobiota bacterium
GGGCATCCACGCCTTGCGCAGCAACGCGACGGGAATCGCCGCTGCCTTCCCGGCCGGTGCGGGATCGGTGGACGAAGCCTTGGGCGACCAGAATCGCAACAGCAGGATCAGCGCCCCGATCGAGCACGCCCCGGACACGTTGTCCACCAGCCACGGACCGTGGAAATTCGAAACGAGATACTGCGGCACGGCGAAGGCCACGCCCGCGGTCAGCGCCGCCGGCCAGACGGCGCGGATGCCCTGCCAACCGGAGTGGGCGCCCACCACCCAGAAGGGAACCAGCACCGAGAAGAACGGCAACTGACGTCCCGCCATGCGGGAAAGGTCGAGGACGTCGAGGCCCGTCACCTGGGCCAGGGTGGTGATGGGAATGCCCAGCGAGCCAAAGGCCACCGGCGCGGTGTTGGCAATCAACGCCAGCACCGACGCCTGGAGCGGCTTGAATCCGAGTTGGATCAGGATGGCCCCGGTGATGGCCACCGGCGTGCCGAATCCCGCCACGCCCTCGATGAACGCTCCCAGGGAGAACGCGATCAGGATGAGTTGAATCCGCGGATCGGGCGCGATTCCGGAGAGGCTCTGTCGCAGCACGTCGAAGAGGCCCGCGCGAACGGTCAGTTGGTACAGAAACAGGACGTTCAGGATGATCCAACCGATCGGAAAAAGGCCGAACGCCGCACCGTACACGGCGGATGCGGCGGCGGCTGTGACCGGCATGCGGTAGATGCCCACGGCGATCGCCAGCGCGGCGGCGAGCCCCAGGAACGCGGCCACGTGGATCTTCACCCGGCCGAGCGCGATCAATCCGAGCAGGAGGACCACCGGCAAGGCGGCCACCAGCGTCGAAAGGAGGGCGTTGCCGAAAGGATCGTAGAGTTGGGACCAGGCCATGCGCAGGGAACCGCGGCACGCAACCGCATCAGTCCCGCGAAGTCGAGCGCAACGAACTCACCATTCCGTTCGCCTTGCCCCCTGGATCACCGTCATGCCTCGCGCGTGCTGGCTCCCAGCCACGCGAGATAGCGTTCGCTGCCAGACTGGATGGGCAGGCACACGAACTCCGGCGTGTCGTACGGATGATGGGCGCGAACCACCTCCGCCAGCGTCGCCACCCGACGCGCCGTGGTCTTCATGACCAGCAGGACCTCGCTCGCCTGTTCGATCCGGCCTTCCCACCAGTAGTGCGATTCCAGTCCGGGGACGAGGCTGACACAGGCCGCGGCGCGGGATTCGAGCACCGCCCGGGTCACCGCCCGCGCCACGTCGAGGTCGGGCGCGGTCACCAGAACCACGCGGTGGTTGCGCGTGCTGCGGACTTTCAAGCGGTCCCCCGTTCACGCCGGATCCAGCCGCCGCCGACGACCAGGTCGTCCTGATAGAAAACGCAGGCTTGCCCCGGCGTGATGGCACGCTGCGGCACGAGCAGGCGCACCGTTGCGGTGCCGTCGGGCCGTGCAGTCACGACTGCGTCGGTCCCTGGATGATTGTACCGGATCTTGGCGAGCACGCGCAGTTCTCCGGGCGGCGCGTCGAACGGGATCCAGTTGCAACGTTCCACGGTGAAGGTGTCCCGCTCGAGCGCCGTCTCGTCGCCCACCATCACGCGGTTCGTCGCGGCGTCCAGTTCGACGACATAGAGCGGTTTCGCGGAGGAGATCCCGAGCCCACGCCGCTGGCCGATGGTGTAGAACTCGATGCCGTCGTGGTGCCCGAGCACATGCCCGTGCAGATCGACGATTTCGCCGCGATGTTTTTCGACCAGCTTTGCCTGCTGCAGAAAGCGGCCGTAGTCGCGGTCGGGCACGAAGCAGATCTCCATGCTCTCCTCCTTGTCCGCGGTCTTGAGCGAGCACTCGCGGGCCACGTCGCG
>CAZYJB010001127.1:0-1868 GCA_964647675.1 uncultured Verrucomicrobiota bacterium
CGTCGCCATCAGCACAACCGCACAGCGAGCCACCGCCCGCAAGATCGGCAGGAAGCGCGCCGGCCTTGACGGCCTTTCCGCCCGCTTACAGCGAGGCAATGCCTTCGCGTAGCGCGTACCGCGTAAGTTCGACCGTGCTCGAGCAACCGAGCTTCTTCATGAGGCGTGAACGGTACGTCTCGACCGACTTCACGCCCACGTTCAGGACGGTGGCGATTTCCCGGTTGCGCTTGCCCTCCGCGACCAGCTTCAGCAGTTGCTGCTCGCGATCGGAAAGCCTCGGGCGGTCGCTGTTCGACTTGTGGATCACCGTCCGCATGTAGTCGTGCACCACGACCGACGCCACGTCGGGACTGAGATGGATGCGGTTCTCGAGCGCCGCGCGGATGGCCTTGAGGAGTTCCTCGGGTCCGCAGTCCTTGGTCAGGTAGCCGGCCACCCCGGCCTGGAGGGCCGCGTTGACGAGCGTGAGATCCGGGTCGGCGGAAAGGGCGACGATCTTGGTCTGCGGGAACTCCGACAGGATCTGGCGCGAGGTTTCGATGCCGTCGGTATTGGGCAGATGGACGTCCATGACCACGAGGTTGGGCTGATGGGTCCGCACCTGGAGCATGGCGTCGGCGGCAGTCGACGCCTCGCCCACCACGCTCAAGTCCGGCTGCGACTGCAGCAGCATCTGCAGACCCTTGCGCATCATCTCGTGATCGTCGACGAGCAGGATCCGGACTCCAGTCTGGCTCATGGATCAAACCTTTCCGCGTCGGTCGAGCGCGGTACGCACCGTCGCTCCGAGGACTCTAGCCTCGTAGGGTTTAGCGAGATAGATCACGCCGGGTCCGGAGGCCTCGGCGCCGCCACCTCGCTCAGTGCTATAGCCGGTGCTGACGATGACCACAAGTGCGGGCTTCTCGGCTTGGAACTGCTTTGCCAATGCCATGCCCGAGAGGTTTCCGGGAAGCACCATATCGACCGCGAGCAGGTCGATGGCGCTGCACTGGGCCTCCCAGATGGCGATGGCATCGGCTCCGTTCCCGGCCTCGAACACCCGGTAGCCGAAGAGTCGCAGGCATTGCGCGGCCGCCCGCCGCACCGACGGTTCGTCCTCGACCAGCAGGATCGTCTCGTGGCCACCGCGGACTTCCGCCGTTTCGGCGGGTGCGGCCCTGGGCAAGGATGGCTTGGTGGTTCCCGGCAGGTACGCGGTGAAGACCGAGCCGGCGCCGAGGCGGGTGTGGACCTCGAGCCAGCCGCGGTGCTGGCGCACGATGCCGTAGACGGTGGCCAGTCCGAGCCCCGTGCCGCGCCCGGCGCTCTTGGTGGTGAAGAACGGCTCGAACAGGTGCTTCAGCGTCTCGTCGTCGATGCCCGATCCGGTATCCTCGACCGACAGCCGCACATAGCGGCCGGGGCGTGCTTCGGGATGCGACAGCGGATGTCCCGCAGGGATGTCGACGCCCTGAGTCGAAATGGTGACGCATCCGCCGCCCTCCATGGCATCACGCGCATTGACTGCCAGGTTCATGACCACCTGTTCGATCATGCCGGAGTCGCCCTCGATGCACGGGAGGGCCGATGCCGCCCGCCATTCGAGGCGGATGTGCTCGCCCAGCAGGCGGCGCAGCATCTTGAGCAGGTTCTCCACCACCTCGTTGACGTCGACAATGCGCACCTGCATGACCGAGCGCCGGCTGAACAGGAGCAGTTGCCGGGTCATTCCGGACGCGCGCCGTGCCTCGGCCTCCAGTTCCTCGACGATCTCGCGATGGGCGGGGTCCAGCGCCGCGTGGGCCTTCAGGAGCCCGAGGTGAACCATGATGGCGGCCAGCACATTGTTGAAATCGTGGGCAATGCCGCCGGCGAGCTGGCCG
>CAZYJB010001128.1:0-1860 GCA_964647675.1 uncultured Verrucomicrobiota bacterium
CGGAGTTCTGGTGCAGCACGAGTCGGAGCTGGTGGGACCTACGGGCTGGCTCGAAAGGGCGCCCTACCGCGCCCACGAGAACAAACTGCCGCTCTCTCTCCAGGACCACGGCAACCCGGTCCGCTACCGCAACCTCTGGGTCCGCGAACTCGGCCGCGACGCCACGGACCAGGAGATCATCGTGCCCGCGCGCGATCTCGAGCCGCTAGTGGGGCGATACACCGGAGGTGGCGGGTTCACCATCACCGTGACCAAGCCCGGCGACTTGCTGCACGCCGCCATCGCGTACCCGGGCAAGTCCATGAGCTTCCCGCTCCACGCGAAATCGCGCGACGTGTTCTTCATCCGCACCTTTGACGGACAACTGACTTTTCCGCGGCGGGCGGACGGCGGTGCCGACGCCGTGACCTTCCGCATTGGCGGCGAGGATCGTCAGGCGAAGCGGCAGCCGTGACGCGCCAACTCTGCCGGCGCGTGGCGGCGCGAATGGCGCTTCTTCGGCGTTCTCCCATTCCAAGGCAAAGCGCCGCCGTGGCGGCGCAGCCCAAAGGATTTCCGGCTACGCCGAGTAATCGAGGTAGACCGTCCGGCTGCGCGTGTAGAAGTCGAGGGCAGCCGTGCCCTGTTCACGGAAGCTATCGGTGCTGCTGCCCTTCACACCGCCGAAGGGCGCCTGCAGCGCGAGACCGGTGCTGATCTGGTTCACCTTCACCACGCCGGCCTGGATACGGTCCACGTACCGCATGGCGCGCGCGAAATCGCGCGTGACCAGGCTCGCGCTGAGGCCGAACTCGACGCCGTTGGCGACCTCGATCGCCTCGTCGAAGGAATCCACGGCCAGCACTGCCACCACGGGCCCGAACACCTCTTCGCAGGCCAGCCGGCTGGTGGTTTTCACGCCGGTGATCACGGTCGGCTCCATGAACCAGCCATGCTCCAGGCCCTCGCCGCTCAGCCGCCCGCCACCCGTCACCACGGTGCCGCCGTCCGCCACCGCCTGGCGCACCGCTCCGAGATTGGTGTGCAATTGCGACTCGCTCACCGCGGGTCCCATGGTCACACCTTCCTTGAGGCCATTGCCCACGACGAGGCCGCGCGCGCGGGCCACGAGTTTCTCGACGAACGGTGCGAGCACACTGCGCTCGACGATCACGCGGCTGGTGGCGGTGCAGGCCTGCCCGGTCAGCCCGAATCCCGCGATGGTCACCAGCTTCGCGGCGAGATCGAGATCCGCGTCGGCCAGCACCAAGGTCGGGTTCTTGCCGCCCATTTCCATCTGCGACCGCACCATGCGCGGCGCAAGGGCGGTATAGAGTGCGGTGCCCACGGTGCGCGAACCGGTGAAGCTGACCGCGGCGAGCGCCGGGTGGCGCACCATCTCGTCACCGAAGGACCGCCCGTCGGCGGTGACGACGTTCAGCACGCCCTTCGGCAAACCAGCTTCGGCCAGGGCGCGCGCCACTTCGAAGGTCATGGCCGGCGCCGCGCTGGCGGGCTTGAGCACCACGGCATTCCCGCAGAGCAATGCCGGCGCCATTTTCCACGCGGGAATCGCGATGGGAAAATTCCAAGGGGTCACCAGGGCGACCACCCCCAGCGGATCCCGGCGCGTATAAAGAAAGTTGCCGGGCAAATCGTGCGGCAGGGTCTGGCCGCCGACGGTGTAACTGAGCCCGCTGTAGAATCGCAGGATGTCCGCGGTGCGCTGCACCTCACCGGTGGCCTCGGCGAGGGTCTTGCCTTCTTCACGGGTCAGCAGCTCGGCGAGCTGCGCCTTGCGCGCGAGCAGGATCTGCGACGCCGCGCTCAGGATGCGTCCGCGGGCCACGGGCGTCTGCGCCGCCCATCCGGGAAAGGCCC
>CAZYJB010001129.1:0-1856 GCA_964647675.1 uncultured Verrucomicrobiota bacterium
CAGCGCGACACCTGGTGCGCGCGATCGAACTCGAGACGCGCGATGCCCATCGCGAGACCATGCTGCGGCTGCGGTACGCCCTGACCCTGCGCGAGCTTCCGGCGCTCGAACGGATCGTCTCGCACGAAGGTCCCGTGAATGCGGCGCGGTTCTCCGCCGACTCGAAGTGGCTGGTCACGGCCAGCGACGATGCCACGGCGCGCGTCGTGGATCTGGCGCGGGACGGCGCGACGATGACGACGCTGCCGCACCCGGCACCGGTGTCCTTCGCCGCCTTTTCCCCCACCAATGCCGGCCTGGTGCTGACCGTCGCAGACGATGGCCGGGTCCGGCTCTGGAGGACTTCCGACGCCACCACCATCGGCCAGGGCTGGCCCTGTCGTGCGCTCGCCTACAAGCGCACGCAAAGCCCGGTGGCGTCCTTCTCCCCCGACGGCCAGCGCGTTCTCGTCATGGAACCCGACCGCGTGGAGTGCTGGTCGGCGACTGACACCGGACGCACGGCCCCGCCGCTGATCGTGATGGATGTTCGTTCGGCCTGCTTCAATCCCGCCGGAGACCGGGTGCTGACCAGCAGCGGGAACGGTCTGGTCGAGATCTGGATGCAGGATGACCAGGCGCGTTGGGTGCGGTCCGCGATGTTCCCGCATCCCCATCCGCACGACGCGGCGTTCAGTGCGGATGGACAGTCCGTGATCTCGGTGGCGGGCGATGCCACCGCGCGCCTCTGGAACGCGCTCTCCGGACAGCCGCTTTCGCCTCCGCTGCGACACGATGCGGCGCTGCGCGTCAATCAGATGGGGTTCAGTCCGGACGGACGTCACGCGCTGACGACCTGCTTCGACAACACCGTGCGCATGTGGGACGTCGCGTCAGGCGGGGCGGGGAATCTCCGCATCTCGCACCCGCGCGGTCTCGATCTGGCCGGGTTTTCGCCCGATGGCCGGCGCCTGGTTTCGGCCGGATTCGACGGAACGATCCGGCTCTGGGATTCCGTGACCGGCACGCGATCCGGGGCCTCCCTGCATCATGGCGGCCATGTCTATTCGGTCCGCTACAACGGCGACGGCACCCGTCTCGCGACGGCTGGCCAGGATGGTCGGGTGCGCGTGTGGAACACCGCGGATCGCCGTCACCGCCTGCGCCTGTTCCACGGCGCGGGAATCAAGGCGGCTTTCGTCGTGCCACCTGCCGGAGAGCGCGTGGTCGTCCTCGGTTCGGACCGCCAGGTGCGCCAATGGAATCTGGGCACTGGACAGATTCTGGAGCCGGGCTGGAGGTACGATTCCGATCTCGTGGTCGGCGCGGTGGACACCGCAGGTCGGCGCCTCGCCTGCGCTCTTGCCAACGGTGCCGTGAACGTGCGCGACCTGGAATCCGGGCAGCCTGTGGGTGAGTTGAAACCCGGACCCGGTTACCCGCGCGTGATTGCGTTCGGTCCTGATGGCCGCCAGTTGATCGTGGTGCGGCATCCGCCGCGTCCAGGCGAGCCCGGCGAGGTGATCTTGTGGACCGTCGGCGAGGGATCGGGGGAACGCCTGCCGATCCCGGCGGAGCACCAGGTGGTCAGCGTGGCCTTTAGTCCGGATGGACAATGGATGGCCACGGGCGGTCAGGAGGGCACGGCGCGCCTTTGGGATCTGCGCGAACGAAGCCCGGTGGGAGCGGTCATGCAGGTGGGCGGCGGCGTGTATCAATTGACGTTTCGCCCGGACAGCCGGGTGTTGGTCACCGCGATGTCGGACGTCAGCTACAATCCGAACTCCGGCAAGCTTTGGTCCGTCCCGGACGGCCGGCTCCACGGGGCGCCGTTGATTCACCGGGACGGCGTGGTGGCGGTGACGGTCTCGGAGGAC
>CAZYJB010001130.1:0-1850 GCA_964647675.1 uncultured Verrucomicrobiota bacterium
GGCAGTGAACGGGAAGGCCCAGCGGAAGTTCGACCGCCGCAAGCAGGTTACCGCCCGGCTGGGGCGCTCGGCTTGGCAGCGGGTCATCGCCAGCGGGATCGCGTCCGGCGCACTGCCGGCCACCGAAGGCTGGGCGCGGTGCGATTTCATCGGGCCTTCCAAGATCACCATCGATGCCGGCCGGGAGATGGCGCAGGAGCGCGAAGACGTGGGCCGGGGCCTGATGACCCGCCGGGATCACTACGGCAACCGGGGCCGGTCCTGGCGGCGGGAGACGGACCAACTCTTCGAGGAGATCGACTACATCCTCGACCGGGCCAAGGCCGTCGCGGACGAGCACGGCATCCCCGTCGAGACGGTCATGGCCAGCTTCGGACTGAACTCCGCCAAGGCGGTTCAGCCATCCCCTGACGGCAGTCCATCGAACGTTCCGCCCTCTGGTAGCAATGACCAACGGAATGATGCTGGCGGCGCAGGTTCCGATGCTTGAAGCCCGGGCTGGTCAGGCCCTCCTTGGGCGCATCCTCGGGCCTGCCGCGGCGGAACCGGAGACTTGGCGGAAGACGCGGGCGCACTTTGCACCTCGAACCTTCGTCGATGGCGGCGTCGGGGTCCTGGAGATCAACGGCGTGCTCGCCTACCGGCCCGACCTCGGGGAACTGATCTTCGACGGGTTCGAGGACAGTTCGGAGGTCCTCGCGGCCTTCGAACGTTTGGAGGTCGACCCGGAGGCCAAGGCCATCGTCCTGAACGTCAATTCCCCCGGCGGCTTCGCGGTGGGTGGCGCGGAGATTGCCGACGCCGTTCGTGGTTCCTCCAAGCCCACCGTGACTTGGATTGGCGCGATGATGTGCAGCCTCGCCTACTGGCTCGGATCGCAGTCCAAGGCCGTCATCTCCGCCCGCAGCGCGATGGTCGGCAGCATCGGGGCCTATGTGTCGGTAGTCGACTACCACCGGATGCTGGCCAATGCCGGCATCGAGGTCCGGGTGTTCCGCAACAAGGAAGGAACCTTCAAGGCCGCCGGCATGCCCGGGTCAGAGATCACCGGGGACCATGCGGCCGAATTCACCCGGCAGGCCCAGCGGTCCTTCGACGTGTTCCGCGCCGAGGTGCTGCGCGCCTGCAAGAGCGCGAGAGACGACGCGTCCTCCTTCCCGCGTGCACAAGATCCCGGTGGCTATTAGGCTCCGCGCATGTCCACCGAACGCGAAGCTGCGATGTCGCCAGCTCATGCTGGTGCTCAGTTCACCACGACACACTGGAGCGTGGTCTTGGCGGCAGGGCATGAATCGTCGCCGGGCGCAAGCGAAGCCTTGGAGCGACTTTGCCGAATCTACTGGTATCCGCTTTATGCTTACGTGCGCCGTAACGGTTTCGGAATCGAGGATGCCCAGGATTTGACGCAGGGGTTCTTGCTCCACTTGTTGGAACGTCAGTCGATTACTACCGTAGCGCGTGAGAAGGGACGCTTTCGTTCGTTTCTGCTCGCTGCCTTGAAATATTTTCTCGCCAATGAAAGGGACAGAGCGGCCACGCGCAAACGCGGCGGCGACCTGCAACGAATTGATTGGGACGGACTCACCGCCGAACAGCGGTATGCCCTCGAACCCGCCGGCGCCCCCGAGGCTCACAAGCTCTACGACCGTCGTTGGGCCATGACGGTACTGGATCGCGCCGTGAATCGATTGGAGCAGGAGCACCGAACTGCCGGGAAGGAACAGCTCTTTGCCGAATTGCACGGTTGCTTGGTGGGTGACTCCCAGGATCTGGCGTACGAATCAGTCGCTCAGCGGCTTGGCATGAGTTCGGGTGCCGTGAAGACGGCGGTGCATCGAATGCGTCGTCGT
>CAZYJB010001131.1:0-1847 GCA_964647675.1 uncultured Verrucomicrobiota bacterium
CTCGCGCTGACTGGCTTTGGCAAAGGGAGTCGCCGGAGCGGGCGAGCGCCGCCTGGACGGCGGCGGCTACGACGAAGGTAGCCGCGAGCGTCAGCTCGCGCTGACTGGCTTTGGCAAAGGGAGTCGCCGGAGCGGTCGCGCGCCGCCTGGACGGCGGCGGCTACGACGAAGGTAGCCGCGAGCGTGGAGCTCGCGCTGACTGGCTTTGGCAAAGGGAGTCGCCGGAGCGGGCGAGCGCCGCCTGCACGGCGGCGGCTACGACGAAGGTAGCCGCGAGCGTCAGCTCGCGCTGACCGGGCGGGAAGGCGGTGGCAAGCCAACCTGGTGTTGAATCTCAGCGTCGCGCCGCGGACCGCGGTCCAACCCCGCTCAAGTCGATGGCCTTGAATCCGAGCGCGAAAGCGGGCGAGTCCGCGCGCAATCGCAGATCGCGCTTCGATGCGTCGAGAAAGAGCGGGTCCGCGATCACGGAGTTCCGGTCGTGCCCGCGCGCGTGCCATGCGTCCCAAGTCGCGCCGGTAAACCGGAGCTTCGCAGGGCCGTTGGTGGGACGGAAGTCGAAGTACAGATTGCGATCGATGACGAACCGGTCGTTCTTCCACGAACTGCCGAGGAGCTGTCCGGAGTCGAAGGCAACGATGTTGTTCGTGAAATGGAAGGACACGTGCGGTTCGTCACGCGTGCGCATGAGCTGGTACTCGGTGTTGAACGCGAAGACGTTGTTCCGCACGACATTGTCGCGGCCGTAGTGCTGGTGGAAACCCGAGCTCTTGCAGCCGTAGACCACGTTGTTCTCCAGCACGATGCCGGTGCTGCCTTCGTCGGTGTAGAGTCCCCATCCGCCGTAGTCGTAGCTCGAGATGTCGTGAATGAGGTTGTTCCGCACCACGGTGCCGGGCTGCGGTCCGAGGGTATAGACGCCTCCCATGTCACTCAGGCGTCCCTGACCGATGTGATGAAGGTGATTGAACTCGATCACGTTGCTGCGGCAGGGGGTGTCCTGATAGCCCCAGTTCCAACCCACCGAGATGGCCGTGTAATGGAGGTCGGCAATCTCGTTGTGCGCGATGCGGTTTCCGCCGGATTGAAAGACAATGACTCCCACCGCAGGGGCGAACACGCGGCCCAGTCCGACGAGGCGGTTGTCGAGAAGCTGGTGTCCGTCACACGCGGTGAAGTCGTCCGGGCTGCGATCGCCGGGTTCACCGAGTCGCACCCCGCCGGCGGCGATCTCGCGCATTTCGCACCCCGCCACCGTCCAGCGTCGCGCGCCGCGACCCAGCTCGAGCGCGTAGCCGCCAAGGTTGAGGAAGGTGCAGCTCTCGAACCGGCCGTCGGTGGCCGACGCCACGCGTATCGAGGCTCGGACCGGCACGGCGGCCTGCGGTGAGATCAAGCCGTCGTCGGGCATTTCGTAGTCGGTCTCGGCGAAGGTGAGTCCCCGCAGGACGAGGCGCGTCGCCGGTTGGCGCGCTGTGTCGTTGCCCTGCACGCGCAGGAGGGTGATCAGGCGTGGCGCAATGATCTCGGCGCGGTTCGGATCCACGCCGCGCGGAACAATCGCCGACACCGTCCCGGTGCGGCGGTCGAACGTCCATTCGCCTTCGCGATCCAGTGCGTCAGGCACGTTCTCGATCCAGTAGCGCGCGTCCGATTCCGACATCCAGTCCGCCCGCGGACCGCCGGGCACGATGGCCTCCCGTTTTGCTTCGTCGATCGTGCGGAGCGGCACGTGGAGATCGGTCCATTTCATCAACAGGACGAGACGCGCATTTGGGTCGCCGGCCCAAGCGGCCTTCAGATCGCCGGCGCGGAAGGGGACGACGATCGGACTTCCCGTGCCCAGG
>CAZYJB010001132.1:0-1844 GCA_964647675.1 uncultured Verrucomicrobiota bacterium
CGATCCCGGCTTCGACCAGATCGTGCGCGAGTCGGATGCGGGTCGCGAATGGCGGGATGCCATCGTCTCGGCCCTGGAGGCCCAGGACGCTGCCGACGCGCCTGCGCGGTTCACGACCCTGTCGCCCGGACTCGCCGGCCTCGGACAATCGTGGTGGATCGCCACCGCACCCCGCGGCGGCTGGAGCGTGTCGCTCCTTCGCCCGGATCAGACGGCGGGAGCGACCAACGACCGTCCCATCGAACAGGCGGCCGCCTATCGAGGAGCGCGGGGCAGCTTCGCGGTGACTTCCACCAACGCGCCAGGGGCGTTCGAGTGGACCGCACCTGCCGCAGGCAGTGGCGCTGCCCTCGGTTTCCTCCGAGTGCAGGCGGACGGTCGGGTGGAGCGCCTGTCTTGGACCCTTGGCTCCGTCACGGCGGGTGAACGATTCCGATTCGAGCCCGTGGGCGAATCCGGTTTGCGACGCCTGTCGGCTTCGCAGAGCCCACCGCTCCAACCCGAGCGCGAAACGATTCCCGAGGAAAGGCCAAGGGTTCTGGCTGCCCTGCAGGACATTTCGGTCGTGTCCGACCGTGCATCCATGCGGTGTCCGATCCGCGAGTACGGCAACTGGGGCACGGTGGTGGCGCTGCTGTTCAACAAACCCATGCGTGCCTCCGACGTGGAGCGCCCGGAATGGTACGCCTTCGACGACTCCGACAATGGGCCGCGCACGGTGCAGTTGCAGCCGGGCGGGCGGGTGGCGCTGCTTCAGTTGCATCGCGGCATCGGATCGTTCGCCGTGCGACCGCGTGATTACTCCCTTGGCGTGGGTGCCGTCCCGGATCCGCGCGGAAACGCGGCGGAACCGGCACGGCTCAACGTGGCCATGGCGGCGGGCAAGGGGACCTCGGTGCGCGGACTCGTGTTGGGCCTGGACGGCAACCCGGTGGCGGGTGCGCCGGTGACCCTGACCATGATCGATCGGGAAGGCGCCAGGTGCCTGCCTGCGGAGTACCGGGCGGGGCAGGTGTTCACCGACGATCGCGGACGATTCGCGCTCGATTTCGTCCTGTCGGATGTTGCCTTCACACTGGCAGCCATTGACACCTCGCGAATGACCGACAGCGACGCACGCGCGATCCTGGCGGTGCTCGTGGAAGCGTCCCGGCCGGGATCCGACCTGCGGGAACGGGTCGCATCGCTTCTCGAAGAGACGGAGGTACGCGAAGCGATGCTGCGTGCGTTCCAGGCGGGGGAGATCGGCGAAGCAATCGCCGCCGCGGAAGGGGTTGATCGCGCGACCTATTCGGACCTCGTGTCGCAAGGGGATGCGCGGGCCGGGAGTGAGCTGGTGGTGGTGCTGCGGTTTCGCGGTCGTGGGTCGGTGGAGGGCCGGGTACTCGCCGAGAATGGCGCCCCGATCGCGGGGGCGGCCGTGAACCTGTTTCCGGCGGTGGATTCTCGGGAGCTCGGACGTGGGTTGTTTGCCGACGATCAAGGGTACTTCCATTTCGAGGGCGTTCCCTTGGGCGAGCTGAGTCTCGAGGCGGGAACCGGTGATGGGCGCACGCGAACCATCTCGGCCAGGCTCGAGAATCCCGGACAACGCCTGCGTCTGGACGTCACCGTGCCCGAAGTTCGTCAGCCCGTGGGAGGCGTTTCGGGATGGGCCTCGGAAGTCGATGGCGCACCCCACGCTGCCGCGCGGGTCTACGTGGCCGGGCAGATCCGTGGAGCCGTGGCTGAACGGGTCATCGCTGCGGCCGCCGCCGATGCGGATGGCGCCTTCCGGATGGAGGGAATTCCCGAGGGAACCTGGAACGTGATTGCGATCTCCGCCGACGGCTCGCGGCGAAGCG
>CAZYJB010001133.1:0-420 GCA_964647675.1 uncultured Verrucomicrobiota bacterium
GGGACGTGGCGCCCCACCTTTCCTTCACATCTCACAGCAGGTGGGGCGCGGTGGAGGAGCGCCGGACCGATCTACGACTAGGGTAGTAGGCCGCGACAGAATCCGGGGCGGATTGAGGTAAAAGCCTGATGCCAGCCGTGTTTTTTCTGGTCGGGCACCGGGCAGTTCGGACAGCTCCGGCTTGCATCGGGGAGGCTGCCCCCCGGAGGGTACCCGCCCAGAGCCCTCATGTTGTCGTCGCCCGCCGCCAATCCTCAACCGCCTTCCGCGCCCGAACCCGCCGTGCCTGCGCCGCCGCCGGTGCGGGAGAACCTTTGGGTCAATATCGTCTGTAATGCGGTGTTTCCGGCGGTCGTGCTCACCACCCTGAGCAAGGAGGAGCGACTGGGACCAATGTGGGCGCTGGTGCTCGCGCTCAGC
>CAZYJB010001133.1:430-1843 GCA_964647675.1 uncultured Verrucomicrobiota bacterium
GATCTACGACCTGATCCGCCGCCGGAAGTGGAACGCCCTGTCCGTCCTCGGGGTGGTCAGCACCCTCCTCACCGGCGGCCTGGGCCTGTTCAAGCTGTCCGGATTCTGGTTCGCCGTCAAAGAGGCCGCGGTGCCACTCATCCTCGGCATCTCGGTCCCCCTCACGCTCAAGACGCGCCAACCGCTGGTGCGCGTCCTGATCTGCAACGATCAGGTCCTCAACATGCCCAAGGTGGAGTCGGCTCTCGACGCCGCGGGACGCCGCCCGGATTTCGACCGCCTGCTTCGCCGGGTGTCGTGGATCCTGGCGGGTTCCTTCGCGCTCAGTGCGGTGCTCAACTTCGCGCTCGCGCTCTGGATTCTGAAGAGCCCGCCGGGCACCCCGGCGTTTGCCGAGGAGCTTGGGCGCCTCACCGCACTCAGCTATCCCGTCATTTCGATCCCCTGCATGATCATCATGGTGGTGGGCATGTGGAAGCTGCTGACCGGCATCGAACGCCTGACCGGATTAACGAGCGACGACATCTTCCACGGTTCGGCGGCGCGACGCCCCAAGCAGTAGCCCGCGCAGGTGCCCCCCGGTGGGTCACGAGCTCCGTCTCATGACTCGGCGTCCTCACAGGAGGACACCGAGTTGTTGCGGGACTTCATTCCACCTTGCGCCCCTTCAGGGCGCCGATTCCATTTCTCACCGTTGTTCCCAGGGCCTACGGCCCTGGGCTATCGCCTTGCGAGGCGTTGCCTCGCCTCGCCGGACGGAACCGGCGAGCCACCCATCACCTCACCCATCACCTCACCCCTCACCCCTCACCCCTCACCCCTCACACCTCACCCCTCACCCCTCACCCCTCACCCCCACCGGGGCATCGCGCCAGAACCGGGACTGTGGCACATTCTCCTGCATCCAAGTCGGACAGACCGACGGATCACTGAACAAGCGTGGCAGGACGAAGGTTCATCCCGGACTTGAAGCAGGGGCCCATCAGCCTCCCGGTCACCTTTGTGTCGGACGGCGCCCGCGGCACGGGTCCCGCCGAGGCCGAACTCGAGCGGCGCCTGATCGCCGAGGCGGCAGCAGGACGCCATGAGGCACTGGCCGCCTTGTATCAGCGCCGCGGACCCGCTCTCTTCGCGCTGCTGACGCGCATGCTTGGTTCGGCGCACGAGGCCGAGGAACTGCTGCAGGACGCGTTCGTCCACATCTGGAAGCGTGCCTCCACCTACGATGCGTCCAAAGCCTCGACCTGGACCTGGATGGTGATGCTCACTCGCGGGCTGGCGATCGACCGCATCCGCGCGCGCGCGCGCCGCCAACTCCACCTCACGGCCTACGAGCAGGAGGTCGCCTCGTTGGAAGTCGAACATCTGCATCCGGGCATGCCGGCCGCGGACCGTGAGGTCTCGGACCGCATC
>CAZYJB010001134.1:0-1271 GCA_964647675.1 uncultured Verrucomicrobiota bacterium
AGCGGAAAGGCAAAATAGCCCGTCGCGCGGCCGCTCGACATTGGATACCAAACCGGACTCATCGGGCGAGAGGTTAGGCGGCGGATGGCGGCGGTCAACAGGTCATTCTCAGCCGGGTTGGATCACTCCCTTTCCGCGGCTGGGTGTCCGAGGGCGGTGCGGGAGGCCGGGGATTGTCGGCGCGACGAGGCTTGCCCACGGTTCCCGCGTGGCGCCACCGAGTGAACTGGTGCGGGTGACGGAAATGAATGCGCGGATCATCGTCGATCTGCGCTATGCCACCTCCGCCAATGTGACGGGTCGCAGACTCTACCCATCGGCCGAGGCCTGGCTGCACCGGGCGACGGTCCGCAAGCTGGACCTCGCACAGCGGGGGCTCGAGGCGGAGCGCCTTGGATTAAAACTGCTCGACGCCTATCGCCCACCGAGTGCGCAACGCGCCCTGTGGGCGTGGTGTCCGGACCCGCGCTTTGTCGCGCCTCCGGAACGCGGGTCGCGGCACACGCGTGGCGCGGCGGTGGATGTGACGTTGGTGGACGCTGAGGGCCGCGAGCTTTCCATGCCGTCCGGCTACGACGAATTCTCCGAGCGCGCACATCGCCTGTGGAAGGGGGCACCCGCCGAGGCGCGGAGGCATTGCGATCGATTGACGCACGCACTGACGGGGGCGGGCTTCACCATGATCGAAAGTGAATGGTGGCATTTCGACGACGCCGACTGGCGGCAGTTTCCGCTGTTGGACTGGGAACCTGAATCGCCGGGGGCGGGCTCGGGACTGTCGTGCGGGGACGGCCTTCGCTAGCGTCGCGACAGGTGACGACCGGTCAATCCAAACGGTGGCGCCGGCATGCGCGCTGGCTGGCGCCGGTCGGGTCGGTGGCGGCGCTGGCGCTCGTCTTCCGGCGCCTGGAACCCGAAGCCCTGTTGGCGGCCTTCTCGTCCCTGCGTTGGGGGTGGTACCTGGCCGCCCATGTCGTCTTCGGGTTGGGGCTGCTGGGTTCGGCGGTGCGCTGGCACCTGATGCTGCGCCTCAACCACGACGCGGTGGTGCATGGCGCGGCGTCGGTGCGCATGGTGTTCATCAGCCAGTTCTTCAATGTGCTGTTCGGCGGGCCGTCCGGTGGTGACATCCCGAAGACCGCGCAGTACTCGCGATGGTACGGGGTGCGCGCGGCCGATGTGCTGGCGGCGTCGGTCCTTGATCGCATGGTGGCCTCCGCGGGCGGATTGCTTTTCGCGGTCGGGGCGGTGGTGGTGGGCTATCTCGCGGG
>CAZYJB010001134.1:1281-1842 GCA_964647675.1 uncultured Verrucomicrobiota bacterium
GGAGCGTCCCGGCGCGTGGCTGTGGTCCACGCTCGGCGTGCTGATGGTGATGGGGGGCGGGTTGTTGACCTGGGCCGTGCGGCGGCCGGATTCGTTTCTGGGACGGTCGCTCGCGGCCTTCCTGAGTTCGGCGCGGCGGCTGGGTTCGTCGGCACGCTGGTCCGGGCAGGCACTGCTTTGTGCGGTGCTGACCGCGGCATTGTTCAACCTCACGCAGGTCTTCTGCCTGCTGGCGGTATCAGGGAAGCCGGTGCCGTGGCTGCAGCTCACCTGGATGTATCATGTGGTAACGATGGTGGCGTCGTTGCCCGTGACGGTGGCGGGGGCGGGGCTCCGCGAGGGCGCCTCCATGGTCCTGCTGAAGCCTTTTGGCATCGCGGCGGCGGATGCGGTGGCGGCGGCGCTCCTGACACTGTCCATCCAGGTGGGTTGGGCTCTTCTGGGTGCGGGCCTGTACTGGCGCGAGCGCACGGCCCGCGGGCCGGGGGTGAAGTCCCGGCTGCCCGGCCGGCCGGCCGGAGGGAGCAGGGCAGGTGGCATTGCGGTGGTGGTTCCCGCACT
>CAZYJB010001135.1:0-1841 GCA_964647675.1 uncultured Verrucomicrobiota bacterium
AGGAATTCCGGCCACTGCAGGGTGAAGACGGGTTCCATGAGCTTCATTCCCGATCGCCAGTCGCGCGCGGGACGCGGCCGAGGTTGGTCCACGGCCCGCTGTGGTCAACCCTCGAGCGAGAGAACGGATCGCGCGGTCCGGAAGAACCCTGTCAGCTACCGGAGGCGGTGCTCTGCCAGTGCCTCAGCCGTTCGTCGATGGTGTGGAGCTGCTTCAGGACCTCGTCCTCTTCGTCCTTCAGGCGGGCCTCGACGATTTCGACAGGATGCCCGACCAGCGAGGGGGCCACCCGGTGAAGCCGGGTGACGACGGTCCGGATGGCGGAGCCCAACTCGGCGCCGAGGTGGGAGACCTCCTCGACCGGGATCAGCTCCCGCTTCAACTCCCGGATCTGCACCTTCAACTTCGCGTTCTGAAGCACGACGTGCTGCGCCTTCTCCTGCTCGTAGTTGACCGGGGATCGGTTCGGCGTCTCGAAGAGCCAGCGAATGAGCGGCGCCAGGTACACCCGACTGCCGCGGAATGCCTCCGAGCCTGAGCGCTTGGCGTGCTTGACGGCGGTGGATGGGATTCCGGTCGCCGCCGCGCAGGCGGTGATGCTGTCATAAGACTCCTGGAGGCTGCGCTTCTCGTCCTTCTCTCGGTAGTACCGAAGGAGGCCTTGGATGGCGCCCACCAGCTGGTAACGCCCGTTGTCCGGTGCTGGCAACCAGCCTTCGCGGGCGAGCTCGCGCAGACGCCGGTCGGTTAGGCCGGACAGGCGGATGAGTTGCGCCGTGTCGATGGTGCCGGTGTCGGCCATGGGTCAGGCCTCCGGTGCCTCGATGATCCAACCGACGAACTCGCCGACCTGGAAGAACACCCGCGCCGTCTTCGGAAGGAGTCGGGTGTCGAAGGGCCGCTGGTACCCGGCGAGGGAGAGTTCCTTCTGGAGGATCGCCGCCGGCTCCGCACCCACCGCGAGTTTCTGCTGAAGCGTGAGCCGGCTGAATGCGGTCCCCACGTACCCGGGCGGCATCTGAATCTTGTCGAGGATCACGAGGGCGCCACCCGGCTTGGTCAGGCCCTGCAACCGGCGCAGGAAAGAGCCGCGGGTGGCGACAGGCAGGAACATGAAGACGAGGAACGCCACCGCGAAGTCGAAGGGCTCGTAGGCGAAGCTGACAGCGTCGGCGACGACGAATTCGGCCGGCCCGGCATACCGGTCGGCCATCTCGTGGCTTTCGTCGAGGGCGGTGAACTTCGCCTTTCGCTGGACCAGCGTTTCCCTGAGCGCGTTCCCGATGTTCCCGGTTGAGGCCCCGATGTCGTACACGCGGCCACCGTTCGGGATGTAGTGTCGGCCGAAGTGGGCGACGGCGTTCGTGGCGACGTCATACCACGGAAGTTGCTCGCGCACGTGTTGGTCGAAGTGCTTCGCGACCGCACGGCTGCGGAACGTCCAGTGCTTCGGAATCTCAAGAGAGGATTTCATCGCGAATGGTCCTTCCGATGGCTCCCATCATCATTGGCGGAACGGCGCGCCCGAGGCGCTCCCACTGCTGGCCGTAGGTGCCGGTCAGAACGAAGTCGTCCGGGAAGGCGCAAATGCGCTTCAACTCGGCGATGGCCAGCTTCCGCTTTTCGGTCGGGTGCGTGACGCTCGCGATTCCCGGATGCCCGTGGCTGGCGCAGATGGTCGGGCACGGTTGGTCCGGGTGCGGGCGCACCAGGTTGAAGTAGCGGTCGGACGATTCGCCAGGGCGGAGGCGATCCCATTCCTTGCCGATGGCGAAGCGGGACATGTCGAGGCCTTCGACGGTGAACTGGTTCGGCTTCGTGCCGAGGACGGTCGGGCAAGG
>CAZYJB010001136.1:0-1834 GCA_964647675.1 uncultured Verrucomicrobiota bacterium
TCGGCGACGGCAATCATGTCGGACGGCGCGACCACGGATCCTTCGGCGACGGCAGGCCACCCTGCCGAAAGGGCGAACCTGGCCTTGCCGAGTCCAAGCGGCGCCTCGCCTGGGCGCGCAGAGCGGCGTTCGGTGCCGGAGGCGTTGTAACTGTAGGATCCTTGCGCCCCAATGCCGCCGGTCCCCAGTTCGTCGTCGACAAGGTTGTTGTAGGTGCGGGTGGACGGGCAGCGCCAGACGCCGTGATTTGTCCAACGTGTCTCGACGAACGGTTCGAGGGACTGAAACCACCAGCGGCCGCGCTGACCGGATTGAGTCTCGAGGAAGTAATGGGGAAACCGGCCGTCTTCGTGGACGTACATCGAAAGCGCGAGTCCGATCTGGCGCAGGTTGCTGCGGCAGAGGGCGAGCCCGGCACGTCCCTTCGCCGCGCTGAGCGCCGGCAGCAGGAGGCCGGCGAGAATCGCGAGGATGGCGATGACCACCAGCAGCTCGATCAGCGTGAAGCCGCGGCAGGCGCGCCGTGAATCGCTGGAGCATCGCTCGAAAGTGGCGCGCATGTTCGTCGACGGACGCGGAGCAGGGTTCAACCCGAACATGGCCCGACTTGGGAACACTCGGGCAAGCCCAATGGCGGATGGGATCACTGGTTTTCCAACCGCACACATCCTGGACGGGGAGGAGGGTAATTCTTGGCAAGTCAGGCACTGGGCCGGAGTTTGAGGCGTGCGACGCATCGAGTGGTGGGTGGCCCAGCGCGATCTGGTGGCGGTGTTTTTCGTCCATGGCATGGCCATGGCCACCTGGTACGTGCCGCTCAGCACCATCCTCGACACGCACGACCTGGGTACGCTGGTGGCCATCGCTTTCGCCAGCAATGCGGTGGCCGCCCTGACCTCGCCGTTGGTGCTCGGAGCGCTCGCCGACCGATGGGGCGCGCCGGGCCGGGTCCTGCGCGGCGCGGCGGCGGCGGCGGTCCTGCTCACGCTGCTCGCCAGTTGGGCCATCGAACAACGCGCGGGGCCCGTGGTTGTCTTCACCCTGGTGCTGCTGCACGCGCTGGCGGTGGTTCCGACCTGGAGCCTGCTCTACAGCGTGGCGCTGGGACGCCTTCAGCATGCGCGCAGCGAGTTCGGTCCGGTGCGCGCGATGGGGACGCTGGGCTGGGTGGCCGGATGCCTGTTCATCAGTCTGATCCAGGCGGACGCCTCGACGCGTGCGGGCTGGGCCGGGGCGGGACTGTGGGTTCTCCTCGTGTTTCTGCTTCGCGGGTTCGTGGCCGGCGGGGTGGCGCCCGAACGCCGGGTGCTGTCGGTGCGCCAAAGGTTGGGCCTGGATGCTCTCGCCTTATTGCGCCACGCGGATCATCGCGTGGTTTTCGTTACTGCGTGCCTGATCGCGATTCCCCTCGCCGCCTTCTATCCGATGACGCCGCTGCATTTGCGCGACCTCGGACTGCGCCACACGAGCGCGTGGATGAGCCTGGGTCAGGTGACGGAGGTGGTGGCCATGTTCTCGCTCGCGCGGCTGCTGGGGTGGTTCAGGTTGAAGACCATCTTTGCGTGCGGACTGGGGTTCGCATTTTTCCGGTACCTGTTGTGCACGCTGGACGGCACGGGATGGGTGCTGTCGGGGGTGAGCCTGCACGGGTTTGCCTTCACGTTGTTCTTCATCACCGCGCCGATCTACCTGAACGAACGGGTCGACGAGGCGTGGCGCGCGCGGGCGCAGGCGTTGATGTCGCTCATGACCATGGGGGTGGGGAATCTGGTGGGATACCTGGGCACGGGTTGGTGGCGCGCGCAGTGCACGGATTCGGTGGGTCAGGGGCTGG
>CAZYJB010001137.1:0-1833 GCA_964647675.1 uncultured Verrucomicrobiota bacterium
GGCATCGGCTATCAGGTGATCAACGGGGATACGGACGCCTCGTTCATCAGCGAATCCCGCATCACCGAGGACCGCTATTCCTTCGTGCCGGGAACGGACTCCACGCCGATTCCGGACGCACCCTACGCAGGCAGCGAAGGCGGCACCGGATTCCGGCTGGGCACCACGCCGACGCGCGCCGCGCGGGTCGAAATTGTCGCGCGTGTGTTGAACGGTCACTGGGAACTCGAGACCGAGCTGATTCCCCTCACCGGCGGCGTCTACCTCGAAACACAACTGGTCGGGCGCCTGAACGGGGTGTTCTCCGCCGGCTTACTGGCGGCCTTCGTGAATGCCGACTTCAAGTTCCGCGAAACGAGCACCATCGCGGGCCTGCCGCCGCTCGTGACCACCGGAGGCGATGGTTCCAACGATTTCATCATCGGCGGTTTCGCGCAGGCCGGGTTCGACTGGGCACTGTGGGAGCGCGCCAGCCTGGTGGGCAGCGTGCGCTGGCAGCCCGCCGAAACGTTCCGGCACAGCGTCAGCGGCCGCGAGTCGGAACTCGATTTCAGTGCGGCACTCGCGGTGCACGCGGGCTTCTCGATGCGCTTCTGACCGACTCGAGCGCACCGCGCCTCGATTCCGCCCAACTCAACTCAACTCAACTCAACTCGCGAAGATGCGCGTGATCTCGTCCGAAAGCTTGCGCAGGCCCTCGGGCGTCCCGCCCCCGCCCTGCTCCGCAATCGCCCAGCCCGCATAACCGATCTCGTCGAGCGCCTTCATGATCGCGGGCCAATTGTTGGTGCCCTTCAGGAACTCGACGTCGAACCCCGCCCAACGCCCCTCCTTGTCCGCACGCGTGCGGCTGTACTCCTTGAGGTGCAGGCGATGGATGCGTTTGCCCAGGATGCGGATCCACTGCTCGGGATAGCCAAAGACGATCACGTTCCCGATGTCGAAATGCCATTTCACGCGCGCGCTGCCGAACTCGTCGACATAGCGCGCGGCTTCGATGGGACTGAGCAGAAACTGGTTCCAGACGTTCTCGATGGCGATGGTCACGCCCAGCTCTTCAGCCAGCGGAACGGCCTTCCGGATCTCCGCCACCGATCGGTCCCAGGCCGCGGCATAGCTGACGCGCTCGTCCACCACCGCAGGGACCAGCAACACCGAGTCGGCTCCGTACCGCTTCGCATCGCGCAAGGACTGCCTGAGTCCTTCGAGTCCCACCTCACGCACCGGCGGCGCCGGATCCGACAGCGGCTTCGCCCAATGCGTGTGGCAGCACACACTGGCCACCTTCAATCCTGTCGCTTCGAGCGCACGCAACACTTCGTCCTGGTCCATGCCGCCGTTCGGCTCGACGCCCGCAAATCCAGCGTCGGCCGCTGCCTTCATTTTCTCCATCACCGTCTTTCCGACGCCGATGGTGCCATACATGATCGCCTTCTTCAGGGAACGCGAACCGGGGGCCTGCGCCCGCAAGATCGGCGGTGCGGCGAGAACGGCTCCCAGCGCCAGGGTCGATCCGCGAAGGAACCCACGGCGGGAGGTGGTCGATGATCGGGCACACGGTTTGGTCATGCGCCAGCGTGACCCGCTCCGCGCCCGACCTGCAAGCGGGCTCCACGCAGGCGTGCGGCTCCGATCCTCCTACTCGTTGCGCAGCGCCTCGATGGGATTCACGCGTGAAGCCCGCCACGCCGGGATCATCGAGGCCGCGAACATCGCCGCGCCCAACACGACCAGGACCAGCACTCCAATCAGAGGATCGCCGCTCCGCACCCCCACCAGCACGCCCTGCAGAACGCGGCCGATGCCTCCCGCCGCCAGCGCACCCAGCAGCAC
>CAZYJB010001138.1:0-1828 GCA_964647675.1 uncultured Verrucomicrobiota bacterium
CGGTGTGCCCGCCACGCTGTTCGGACTCGAATCGCGCCACCTCGCCGCGGTGGTCGAACTGGGAACCAACCATCCCGGCGAACTGGCGCCGCTCATGCGCATCGCGCAACCACGCATCGGGGTCATCACCCACATCGGCGAGGAGCATCTCGAGTTCTTCGGGAGCGTCGCGGGCGTCATCGAGGAGGAGGCCTGGATCGCCGACCTTCTCCCGCCCACCGGGATCCTGGTGCTGCCCGGTGACGTCCCCTGGACCGACGCCGTGGTCCGTCGCACGCGGGCGCAGGTGCTCCGCGCCGGACGCGGCGCCGCCTGCGACTGGCGCCTGCTCGAGACCGCCCCCGACGCCGGCGGCACGACTTTCACCGTGCACGCGCCCAATCCCGAGTGGTCCGGCGAATACCGGGTCAATCTCCTCGGCGCCCACCAGGTCTCCAACGCCCTTCTCGCCATCGCCACCGCGGCCCAGTTCGGACTCGGACGCCGCGAAATCCAGCGGGGACTCGCGCAGTGCCAGCCCGCCAAGTGGCGCATGAACCACTGGCAATGGGAGGGTGTCGACGTCCTCGAGGATTGCTACAACGCCAACCTCGATTCCACCGTGGCCGCGCTCGACACCCTCCGCGACTTTCCCTGCGCCGGACGACGCGTCGCCGTCGTCGGCGCCTTGGCCGAATTGGGCCTCCACACCTCGCGCGCCCACGCCGCCATCGGCCACCATGCGGCACGGCGCGGCATCGACCGCCTCGTGGCCATCGGCGAGCCCGCCTCCCTTTCCGCCGAAGCCGCCGCCGATTCCGGCACCACCCAGGGCCTGGCCGTCGATTCGCTCGAGGCCGCCGCCGCCCACCTGCGCGCATGGCTGCGTCCGGGCGACTGCCTGCTCATCAAGGGCTCGCGTTCCGCCCGCCTGGAACGCCTGGGCACGCTCCTGCGCGACGCCTCCTGCCTGCAGCACGCTGCGTGAACGATGCTCTACACGCTCAGCATTTGGTTGCGCTCCTGGGCGCAGGGAACGGAGTGGGCCTCCGTGGCCAGCCCCCTCCGCGTCTTCGAGTACGTCTCCTTCCGCAGCGCGGGCGCCGCACTCACCGCCCTCCTGCTCTCGGTCGCCATCGGACCCCGCTTCTTCCGGGAACTGGTCCGCTGGAACTTCGGCCAGAAGTACCAGGACCCGGGCGCGAAGCAGGGCATCGCGATGGATCCGACACGCAAGATCGGGGTCCCCACCATGGGCGGCCTCCTGATCGTGCTGGTGCTGGACATCACGGCCGTCCTCTGGGGTCGCTGGAATACCCACCTGCAACTGACCATCCTCTCGGTGGTCGTCCTCGCCGGCCTCGGCTTCTACGACGACTACGCGAAGGTCGCAAAACAGGCGCGCGAGGCGGGCGCCACGGAACGTCTCAAGCTCGCGGTCCAGATCGGACTCGCCACGTTCATCGGTCTCTACCTGTGGTGGAACGACGCGACCCGTCCGCTGGTGGACCAGATCATGGTGCCGTTCGTCAAGGAACCGGTCCTCACCGGCGCCGCCTGGCTCGGCATCCTCATTACCGTCGGCACAATCGTGGGCAGCTCCAACGCGGTGAACCTCACCGACGGCCTCGACGGACTTGCCATCGGCTGCACGGTGATCACCTCCTCGGTCCTCCTGGTCTTCGCCTACCTGGTGGGCAACCGGATCTTCGCCGGACAACTGCTCCTGCCCTATGTCGATGGCGCCGGCGAACTCGCGGTGTTCACAGCCGCCCTCATCGGCGCGGGTCTGGGCTTCCTCTGGTTCAACTGCCACCCCGCCCAGGTCTTCATGGGCGATACCGGGGCC
>CAZYJB010001139.1:0-1826 GCA_964647675.1 uncultured Verrucomicrobiota bacterium
CTCCTCGAAGCCGTCGACGACCCGTGCCACATCCCCCAGCAGCACCACGGCGCCGTGGGCAGCGCGGATGGGGATCCTGGCAAATTCGGTCTCGGTGTAGGCTTGGCCGCGGGTGCGCACGATCAGCGTGCCGCTCTCGCTGTCGATGGCGCCGGCGGGCAGGTCGATGGAGAAGCGGCGAATGGACTCGGCGAGGTCCTGGAAACTCAGATTGTAGGCCAGCAGGCGTTCGGCCCGGGCCTCGACGGCGATCTCATGGCGACGGGCCCCTTCAAGCCCCGCGCGGCTGATGCCCTTCATCTCCAGCAGGTCCTCCTGCACCCGCCGCGCCACCTTGCGCAGTTCGTGGGCGTTGAGGTTGCCGGTGATCGCCACCCGGAGCACCGGGATGTAGTTTCCCGACTCTGGAATGAAGACGCGCGGACGCTCGGTTTCCGAGGGGAACGTGGTGATCGCATCCACGCGATTCTTCACCTCGTTCATCACCTTTTGGGGGTCCGCACCCTTTTCGAGCTGAAGAAAAAACTGCGCCCGGCCGCGCATGCCGTCCGAGTTGAACTGCCGGATGCCTTGGACGCCTTCCAGGGCCTCCTCGACCGGGATAAGGATGGCGCGTTCGACGTCCTTGGCGGTACCGCCGCGGTAGGGCATCTCGATCATCACGGTGTTCCAGCTCAGGGCCGGCGTCACTTCGAGAGGGATGCGATAGAACGCCGAGTAGAGACCGCCGATGAGAATCGCGATTGTGAGGAAGTTGGCGGCGATGCCGTTATGGGCGAACCAGCGAATCATGGGTCAGTCCGGCTCACGGTCTTGACTTTTCATCACGGGTTTTCGCCCCGGGCCCGGCCTGAGCCAGGACGTTCGTTCCCACCGCGGCGGCGGCCGGAATGTCCGGAATGATTTCCACCTTCGAACCGGCTGGCGCGTAAACGAGCTGAGTCGTCGAAAGCAGGATCCCGTCATGGATTGCCGGATCACGTACGACCACATGGTCCTCGTCGCCCCAGATCGGGAGAATGGTCTTGGGCGTCAAGGTCAGCTCCTGCCTGTCGATGAGGATGATCTGGTCGAGTTGCCGCACCGCCATCCGCGGCAGCGCCACCACATTGGTCAGCACTTGGCCGGCGATGAACGCGGTCACCGGCTGTCCGATGCGGAGGGGCGGGTTTCCGGATTTTAATCCGAACGGATCGTCCACGCGCGCGATGGCGAAGAGCTCGAGCGAATTGTCGTCGAGCGCACCCTCAGCACGAACGATCCTCGCTTTCCAAACCGTGGTCGCGCCACCGACCACGGCATCCCGCATCTCCACGTCGAGCGGGGGATCGCCCAGTTTCTCCGGCAGCTTCAGGAACTGCAGTTCCCGTCCCGCGATGGGCAGCCGGACCTCCGCGAAATCCACGGCGAAGACCCCGCCCAGGAGCGTGCCTGGCCCAACCGACTGCCCAAGCCCCACGGCCCTGTTGCGAACCCGTCCATCAAACGGCGCATGGATCCGGGTTCGATCCAGGTCCCGTTTGGCGCGATCCGCCTGAGCGATGGCCGAGTCCACTTCCGCCGCTGCCTGCGCGCGGAACGCTGAGGTCTGCTCGGCGGTGGCATCGGGTATGAGTTGGTCACGCAGGAGCTTCAGATTTCGCTCGTGGGCGAGTGTGGCGAGCTGGAGAGCGGCTTGGGCGCCCAGCAGGCGCGCTTCTGCCACGGCCAAAGCGATGCGATAGTCGACGGCCTCCAATTCCACCAGCAGGTCCCCTTTGGCGAAATAGGCTCCGGCTTCAAACGCGGGGCCAACGTGCGTGATCAACCCGGAAACCTGTGAGCTC
>CAZYJB010001140.1:0-1824 GCA_964647675.1 uncultured Verrucomicrobiota bacterium
GTAGCGTCGCGTCCACTCCCATGGCGCGCGCCTGCAACCCTTCCCTGCTCCCCTGTTCTCTTCGGGCCAACCTCGTCTCGATCGTCCTGATGTCGCTCGCGATGTTCCCCCTGAGCGCCGCGCCGCTCGGGGAGTTCACCGACCATCAGGACATCGGCTCGCCGAGGCTTGCCGGCACGGCCTCCTACAATCCCCTCACCCAGTCCTACCACCTGTCCGCCGCCGGCGTGAACATGTGGGGCGCGCGCGACGAGTTTCACCTGGCCTGGAAGCGGCTCACCGGCGATTTCATCCTGCAGGCACGTGTCGAGTTCATCGGCGAAGGCGTGGACCCGCACCGCAAGCTCGGCTGGATCGTGCGATCGACGCTCACTCCCGAGTCGCCGTACGCTGACGCCTGTGTCCACGGGGACGGCCTCACGTCCCTTCAGTTCCGCGCCACACCCGGCGGCCCCACGCAGCAGGTGCCATCCACCGCCAAGGCACCCGACTTCATCCAGCTCGAACGGCGCGGCAGCACCTATCTCTTCAGCGCCGCGCGTTTCGGTGAACCCCTGGTCGTCTGCCAGACCAATCTCGCCCTCGGCGATGAGGTTCATGCCGGACTCTTCCTCTGCTCCCACAACTCCAACGTGATCGAGCGCGCGATCTTCCGGGACGTGCGCATCATCCGGCCGGCCAAGCCCGACTTCGTTCCCTACCGCGACTACCTCGGCAGCCATCTCGAGGTGCTCGACGTGCAGACCGGGCACCGCCAGATCCTGCTGAGCGCCGCGCAGCCATTCGAGGCTCCCAACTGGCTGCCCAACGGTTCGGCCCTCGTCTACAACACGAGCGGCCGTGACACCAACCACCGCGGGCGCCTGCTCCGCTTCGACCTCGCCACCCGGCAGTCCGTTCTCATCCCGACCGATTTCGCCATCCGCAACAACAACGACCACGTGATCTCGTTGGACGGCACCTGGATCGCCCTCAGCCATCACGATCCCCGCAACGGTGGCCGATCGGCGATCTACACCGTCCCGATCCTTGGCGGCGTGCCCCGGCAAATCACACCGCGGTCGCCCTCCTACCTCCACGGCTGGTCACCCGACGGCCAATGGCTCGTCTACACGGGCCAGCGCGACGATAAGTTCGATATCTACAAAATCCCGGCCGCCGGCGGGGAGGAAGTGAGACTCACGGACGCCGAGGGTCTCGACGACGGCCCCGAGTATTCGCCCGACGGACGATTCATCTACTTCAACTCGAGCCGGACGGGAACCATGCAACTCTGGCGCATGAAGCCGGACGGGTCGGGGCAGGAACAGCTCACCCGCGATGCGTTCCAGAACTGGTTTCCGCATGGGTCACCGGATGGCCGTTGGATCGCGTTCCTGTCATTCGGACCGGAGGTGTCCGCCACCGACCATCCGTACTACAAGCAGGTGACCCTTCGACTGATGCCGGCGAACGGTGGGCCAGCCCGCGTCATCGCTTACGTCTACGGAGGTCAAGGCACAATCAACGTGCCGTCCTGGTCGCCGGATTCCCGATACCTCGCATTCGTCAGCAATTCAGCGATCGAGCCTTGATGAGGTTTACTCCGGCCGGAACGCCTTGTCGGGGTACTTCGGCGGTGGCGGAACCAGACGCGGGTCCTGCGCGATGCGTTCCTTCAAGTGATCCACTGCGGCGTCGAGTTGCGCATCCGAACCGCCAAAGGTCGCGTGCGGCAGGTTGTCGACCACGATGTCGGGATCGACGCCGTGCCCTTCGATGAGCCAGGTGCCTTCCGGCCCGTAGACTCCCGTCTCCGCCGCGGTGGCCATGCCGCGGTCCACC
>CAZYJB010001141.1:0-1822 GCA_964647675.1 uncultured Verrucomicrobiota bacterium
CGCTACGGCGCCACCATCTTCACCGTCCCGGAGGCGTCGCCGACCACGAGGCGCCGACCGTCCGGATGCATGACCACGCTTAGGATCCAGTCGTCACTTACTGAATGCGTCGCGATCACCGTGTCGCTTTCGGGGTCGAGCTCCAACAACCGACCATCCTGACACCCGGCGAAGAGCCGGCGTCCATCGGACGAGTAGGCAAGCGCAAGCACGGCCGAGGTGGGTGCGCGGATGATGCGCACCATGCGTCCAATACCCGGTTGCCAGATGCGCACCGTGCGATCGTCGCCGCCCGTCGCGCAGGACCAACGTACCGTGTCCCCGCCGGGGCTCTCCGGGTTCGTGACGGCCGGCCGCACGGCGAGGGCGAGAATGCGGTCGGTATGATGCGTCAGCGTGCGGAGGCAGGCGCCCTCGCGCACCGACCAGAGTCGGAGCGAACGATCGGCGCTGACGGAGAGCAACTGCGTCCCCTGCGCGACGAAGGCGAGTCCCTGGACAGGGCCGGTGTGCCCTTCGAGAAGGCGCGGCGCCTCGTCGCGGGGCGCCGTGGATCTCCCCGGAAGCAAGCGAATACGCGGCTCGGCGCCGCCCGCCGCGAGATGGGTGCCATCCGGGGACCAGGCCAACGCGGTGATCAGATCGGTGCCGGCCGCCATGGATCGCGAGCGTCCCGAGTCGGGCCAGCCCCGGATCAGCACCCGGCCTTCCGCGCCGGGCGCGCCGCCGCCGAGCGCGAGCGATTGTCCGTCGGGCGCGAAGGCGAGCACAGCGACGCGCCGCAGGTCACAGGCAAGGGACGATTGGGGAGCCGCATCCGAAACCGCGAATGCACGCAGGCTGCGGGGACCTGGCGCCAGCATCGTTTCGCCGTCGGGCGCCAACGCGAGCGAGGTGACCGGAGGATGCGCGGGACGAAGTGGTGGTGGGGGCGGTTGCGCCCGCGCCTGGGACATCACGAGCAGACATCCGCCGGCCAGGAGCGCGCAGGGCGCGAAAGCGATCGGAATCCCCATCACGCGAGTTCGCGAATGAAGGACCCCTCGGCGAGGATGCGCAGCGGCCGTCCGTCCGGGGTCGACCATTCGTGGGCTGGGTTGATGCCGAGGAGTTGGAGGATGGACCACGCGAGATCGGCCGGGGCGAGGGCGCGGTCGGCCGGGGCTTCGCCGAAGGCGTCGGTGGCACCGATCACCTGACCGCCGCGGACGCCGCCGCCGGCGAGGCAGGCAAACCCGGCGCGGGGCCAGTGATCGCGACCGGCGGTGGCATTGAGTTTCGGCGTGCGCCCGAACTCGCCCATCAGCACGACCAGGGTGGACTCGAGCAGGCCGCGGTCCTTCAGGTCGCCGAGCAACGCGGCGTAGGCGCGGTCGAGGGCGGGAAGCTTGCCGCTGCCGGGGAACCGGGAATCCGGCAGCTCACGCGCGATCTGCTGATGGGTGTCCCAGCCCGAATCCACGACCGTGACGAAGCGGGTGCCGGCCTCGACGAGCCGGCGTGCGAGCAGGCAGCCGGCGCCGAGACGGCCCGGGCCGTAGCGTTCGCGCACGGCCTGCGGCTCCTGGTCGAGAACGAACGCGGCCTTTGCTTCCGGGGATGCGATGAGGCGGTAGGCCTGCTCGTAGAACGCGTCGCGCGCGCGGGAGGGCGCACCGTCTTCCACCGCGCGACTGAAGCGGTCGACCTCCTGCAGCAGGTCCTGCCGACGCAGGCTGCGATCGAGGGTGAGTCCGTCGGGCGGATGCAGGTCGCGCACGCGCGAGGAGTCTCATCAATACCAAAATGGTTTCGATGAATAATCGCTCGATGCGCGATTTGC
>CAZYJB010001142.1:0-1822 GCA_964647675.1 uncultured Verrucomicrobiota bacterium
GAAGTAACGTGTTGCTGTAGCTCGTCTTTGATGAGGCCGCCCGCAAGGGCGGCCTTTTGCATTTCAACGTTCGTCGCCTCCGCTCTACCTCTGTGCTCTCGGTGGTCTCGGTGGTGGACGTCTCGGATTAGAACGAGCTCGAAACCCGAGCCGCCATCGTTCCGCACCGATGGAAGGAGGTCACCGGAAAGGTGGGGCGCCACGTCCCGGTGGCGCCGCGATGACGGTGAATCGTGTCAGTCGCCGCGTCTGGCGGCTCGGCAGGGACGCCTCGCCCCACCATTCCGAACTCTTCGTGGTGGCCATGTCTTCCAACGCGCGGCCATCCATGGCGGTGAGTCCTGAGTCAGTGCGTTGCTTCCTGAGTGCCGCGCGTGTAGTCTCCCGGCAATTCCCTCCGGAATCGCAACCGCCTCTCGGATCATGGCATGAGACACTCAGGTATTCTCCTCGCGGCGCTGACTGCAGCAGCCGCTTCGTCCTTCGCCCAAGGCACCGTCAATTTCTCCACTCGTGTCACGGGTTCGGTGGACGCGCGGGTCACTTACACGGACGGAACACCCGCCAACGGCACGGTCTGGGGTCAGTTGTATACGGGTTCCACTCCTCTGGGCGCGCCGGTGCCGTTCCGCGACAATCCCGTGGCGTCCCAAGGCTACATCACCATTGGCGGCGCCGTCGCGGTCCCCGGCGTGATGTCGCTGGAGTTCGCCGACATCAAGCTGGTGGCGTGGCATTCGGCGTATGGTGCGTCCTATGCCGACGCCATCACGCGCAGCGCACCCTTCGGTGGGGCAGGGGTAGGAGAGTCCCTGCCCGTGAGCGTTCGGGTAGGTGGAGGCACGATTCCGCCGCTGCTGCTCGTGGGTCTCCAGGGCTTTAGCATGCCGGTGATGACTGAGCCGGTGTTGTCCGAACTCTACACCCTGTACGGCGTGCCCGGGAGTGGAGGCTTGTCGGTCCCTGAACCGGGGACCGTGGCGCTGGGCGTCCTCGGTGGACTGGTGTTGATGCTGCGCCGGCGTAGCCGGCGTTGACTGGGGGGATGGCTTGAGTCCACTTTCGAACACGTGGACACCCCCGGCGACTTCCCGATCGGCACGGTCCTGATCGGCGCCCTGATGGCGCTGGCGATGGGAGTCGTTCCGCTGCTGCTGGCGCGCGCCTGGGCGCTGGCCTTCTCCCCCGCCAAACCCGGCCCGGAGAAGTCGGCCAATTACGAATGCGGTCTGGCCTCGGAAGGCGATCCCGGCGGGCAGCAGAGCATTCACTATTACCTCTACGCGATCGTCTTCCTCGTGTTCGACGTGGAGAGCATTTTCCTGATTCCGTTCGCCACCGCGTTCACGGGCCTTTCATTGGGCGCCGTGCTCGCCATGGCCGTATTTCTGCTTCTGCTCGCCGAGGGGTTGGTCTGGGCGTGGTTGAAAGGAATTCTGAGCTGGCGTTGAGCGCCCGGATTGTTCGATCGATGTCCACCCCCGACACCACACCGAGTCCAGGATCGCCTGCCCGCCCGGCGGCAGCGGCCACGGCGCCCGGCGTGGTGATCATGTCGCTGAGCGAGATCTACAACTGGGGACGCAAGAACTCCGTCTGGCCGCTGCAATTCGGACTGGCCTGCTGCGCCATCGAAATGATCGCCAGCACGATGGCCCGTTTCGACCTGGCGCGCTTCGGCTCGGAGGTGTTCCGGCCGTCACCGCGCCAGGCCGATCTCATGATCGTGTCGGGCACGGTGACCAAGAAGATGGTCCCGCAGATCGTGCGGCTCTACAACCAGATGGCCGAGCCGAAGTACGTGATCGCCATGGGCGCCTGT
>CAZYJB010001143.1:0-1819 GCA_964647675.1 uncultured Verrucomicrobiota bacterium
TTGAGGAAACCGAGTCCGAGATAGCCGAGGGCCACGGCCGACAGGGTGCCCCCCATGCCCAGACCGGGAATGGCCGCCATCGTGACCACCGGCCCGCCCAGGGCGGCGCCCAAGGTGTTCCAGCCCGCGGCCACGCCCACGCCGTGCGCAGGCGTTCTCGCACTCTGCACGAGGGAGCTGAACAGGGCGCCCATCGCGAGAGATGGCAGGAAGAAAGCCACGCCGGCCATCCCCCATTCCGCTCCTCGGACCCCAACCGTGCGATCGAGCCATCCCCACATTCCGGGGGCCACGCGCAGTCCGAGATATTCCGCCACCACCAGCGCCGCCAACCCGGTCAGGAGTAGGGTGGTCGGGATCGTGACGCCGCGGCGTTCAGTCCAGCGGAATCCCCAGGCCCCCAGAGCCGTTCCTGCGAGATAGCACCCCAGGCACAGGGCGAAGGTCTGCACCGTGTTTTCCAGGACCTGCGACAGCACGCGCACCGCGGTCCATTGATAGGCCAGCGCGAGCGCTCCGGTCATGAAACACAGCAACGACAGGGACCATGCCGGCGACGTTGAGGCCGCCGGGGTTCCCTCGATCTGGTCGGGTCCCTTTCCCGGCGCCGCGGCCATCAACCGGTGCATCCCCAGGGCCGCGAGGCCACACACGACCTGAATTCCGGCCGACGCCGCCAGCGTTGCACGGAAACCGAGGGTTGGCATGAGCCATGCCACGCTCGCAGCCAATCCGATGACCGCACCCGTCGTGTTGAAACCGTACAACAACGCGACGCCGCGATGATTCCTCATCCAGGGCATCGCGGCACGTTCCATGGCGGGAAAGGTTGCTCCCATCGCGAAGGCTGCGGGCCCGACGACGAAGGCCGGCAACGCCAGAGCCAGGAACCATTGAATTCCGAAAGCGGGTGAAGGGCCGGAGAACGCCACGGCCCACGCGTTCAGCGCCGTCAACCCGGGCAATCCCAGGAAAATCCACCCGGCGCTCAGGAGCTCGAGTCCCGCATACCAAACCAACGGCCGCGGCGATCGCGCGATGCGGCGGGCCAGCATTGCAGCACCGCCGGAGAGTCCCAGCAGAAAGGCCGTGGTAACTCCAAGGAAGGCCGGCAGCTCGTGCCCGAGTCCCGCGGTGAACACACGCGCCCATGCCATTTGCGCCATCAGGCCCGGGGCGCCTGACAGCAGGTAGACGGCAAAGAGTGAGCGACGACGCGCCGCGTCCGACATGATCGCGCGAGTCAGCCTTCTTCGAGCCCTCCAGATAAAGCGGATAATCCGCCGTCGCGTGGTGGCCCCCGGCCTTCCCCCAAGATCGCGCCGCGCCCGACGCGGGATGGACGTCTCCCGGCGCTGCCTGTTAGTGATGGGGATCACCCCGATGCCTGGCCCATTCCCAGCCCGCCGCCGCGCCTCTGGCATGCACACTTCTGCCCGGCGCCTGAAGGTCGCGTTGGCATGGCACCGACTTCTTTCCGCCGTGCTGCTCGCGGCCGGGATCATGATCACTGTTCGCGAGGCCCGGGCCGCAGCCGCACCCGAATTCGAACGCGAGATCGCGCCGCTCCTGGTTCGTCGCTGCCTCGAATGCCATGGCGGCGCGGAGCCCGCGGGACGACTCGACCTCACCTCGGCGTCCGGACTTCGCGCGGGCGGAGAATCAGGACCCGCCCTGGATCTGTCCCAGCCCGGACACGGGCTCCTCCTCGATCGCGTGCGGGCAGGTGAAATGCCTCCCAAGCGCCAGGGCAAACCCCAACCCCTGCCCGACGCCGAACGTGCGCTGCTCCAGGCTTGGACCACCGCCGGCGCTGCCT
>CAZYJB010001144.1:0-1818 GCA_964647675.1 uncultured Verrucomicrobiota bacterium
GACGCCGCCGTCCAGGCGGCGCTCGACCGCTCCAGCGACTCCGTTCGCCAAAGCCTGTCAGCGCGGGCTGACGCCCGCGGCGACGAAGGCTCGGGAAGCGCACTCGCCGGTTGAGCACCCCCCGCCTCCACGGCAGACTCCGCGGCGATGGAGCCCACGCGCCGTCTCACGCCGGGAACCGCCCTCCTGCTCCTGGTGCTCGCCTGCTTCTTCGGCACCTTCCTGCTCTATCCCGTCGGCTACATGCTGCGCGAAGCGTTCATCGCCGACGGCCGGCCGACGCTGCGCTACTTCATCCAGGCCGCGCAGAACCCTCTGGCCGTGCAGGCGGTGGTCAACAGCACGATCATTGCGGTGCTGACCACACTGCTCACGACCCTGGTCACCCTGCCGCTCGCGCACGCGCTCACCCGCTACACCTTTCGCGGCCAGGCGCTCCTCAATGCCCTGCTGCTCGTCCCGCTCATCATGCCGCCCTTCGTCGGTGCGATCGGCCTCAAGCAACTCCTCGCGCGGTACGGCTCCCTCAACCTCTTCCTCGCCAAACTCGGCCTCGTGGATCCGGCGCATCCGATCGACTGGCTCGGGGCCGGCGGGTTTTGGGGCATCGTGCTGCTCCAGGTGCTCAGCCTCTTCCCGGTCATGTTCCTCAACGTCTCGGCGGCGATGGCCGGGGTGGACCCCTCACTCCGCGAAGCGGCACAGAACCTCGGCGCGAGTCCTTGGCGGCAGTTCCGCACCGTGACCCTGCCGCTCATCGTCCCGGGCTGGTTCGCGGGCGCGATCATCGTCTTCATCTGGGCCTTCACCGACCTCGGCACACCGCTGATCTTCGGCTACTCGGCCACCGTGCCGGTCCTGATCTATGACTCCCTGGTCGAGATCAACACCAACCCCCTCGGGTACGCCATGGTGGTCTCGGTGGTGATCCTGACGCTGGGTCTCTTTCTGGTTTCGAAGCGGGTGCTGACCGGGCGCAGTCACGCGATGATGACACGTGGTCACACCTCGGGCGCCACGCAGGCCGCCACCCCGCGCGAGACGGCACTGATCTGGCTGGGCGCGGGCGCGCTGGCGGCCGTGGCGCTGCTTCCGCATCTCTCGGTGGTCGTGCAGTCGGTGGCCGGACGCTGGTTCTTCACCGTGCTGCCGGATGACCTGACGCTCGCGCACTTCCGTGAACTGGGATTGCAGGACACCATCGCGCGCAGCCTGCGCAACAGCCTGCTCTACTCCGGACTCAGTGCGCTGCTGGATCTCGTGCTCGGCGTGTCCATCGCCTGGCTGCTCACGCGGCGGCGGATCCCCGGCGCCGGAGTTCTCGACGCCCTGGCCATGCTGCCGCTGGCGCTGCCCGGATTGGTCATCGCGTTTGGTTACGTGGCGGCGTTCGACTTCAAAGTCGCGTGGCTAAACCCGCGTGAGAACCCCACCCTGTTGCTGGTCATCGGCTACGCGGTCAGGCGACTGCCGTACATCGTGCGCTCCGCCTATGCCGGCTTTCAGCAAACCAGCGTCACGCTCGAGGAAGCGTCCGCCAACCTCGGCGCTTCACCCGCGCGCACCCTGCGACGCATCACGCTTCCGCTCATCATGGCCCACCTGATTGCCGGCACTCTGCTGACCTTCTCGCTGGCCATGCTCGAGGTGAGCGACGGCCTGATCCTCGCCATGAAGGAGTCGTACTACCCGATCACCAAGATGATCTGGCTGCTGCTGGGCCGCATCGATCCCAATGCCGGCAGCGTGGCGTGCGCGCTCGGCGTCGTGGGCATGATGATTCTCGGCGCCAGCCTCTACCTCGCCAGCCGGCTCCTC
>CAZYJB010001145.1:0-1818 GCA_964647675.1 uncultured Verrucomicrobiota bacterium
GTCGCCGTAGCCGAACACGTTGCCGCCCGTGCGGCCGGGACGATTGACGAGCACGCTGGCGACTCCGCCGTGGGAGAGGAGGACGTACAGATCGCCGTTCCAGCCGCCGCGGCCGAGTCCGGGCAGGTCGAGGGTCAGGTCGATATCGCGGATCACCGCGTGGGCGGGCACCGTGATCACCGAGGCGAGACCTGAGAGATCGCCATCGGGCACGGCGAGCTTCGGTTCGGCGGTGAGACTGAGGTCGTAAGCCCGGGCGGAGCCGGTGCCGAGGGCGAGCAGGGCGGCGGCGCCGAATCCGGCAACGAGGAGTCTTCCAGCGCGCGTGGGGTGGAGGAGGTGGGAGGGAGACATGGGCGCGGGGGAAAAGGGTGAAACGACTGGATCAACGATAGACCGTGCGGAAGAACGCCGGCCCGGTGGGCTCCGGCGTGATGAACTCGCCCATACCGTCGTCGCCGACCGTGGCCTCGCCGAGGCGCGTCCAGATGGGCGCGAGCAGGCCCGGGCTGGACTGAACCTCATACCGGCGCCCCGGAAGCCCCGCAAAGCGCAGGATCAGGAAGCCGTCACGGCGAAGAGGTTCGAGCATGTTGGCGGAGGGTGACGTATTCGGCTCGATGGCGATCACGACCCGCGCCGAGGCGGTCTTTCCCGAACTGTCGGCGATCGTGTAGCGGAAGGCATCCGCGGCACTGTGGGTGGAAAGACTGGGCAGGAGCAGGAATTCGCCGCTTTGCGTGATGGCCTGCCCGCGCCCCGTGTTGGCATCGACTCCGACGAGGTCGAGTGGTGAGCCGTCGGGATCCGTGTCGTTCCCGAGGAGGTCCGCGATGGCGATCTTGAGGGACAGACCGGCGCGGCCGGTGATGCGATCGTCGTTCGCGACCGGCGCGGAGGCATCGAGGGTGAGGAGTCCCGATGCGGTGGAAGCAGCGTAGCGTGGGTTGGGATCGCCGAGCGCGGAGAGCGGCGGTGGCGGGGTGACTACCTGTCCGAAGGTCGCCGTCACGGAGTAGGCGCCGGCCGGGAGACCCGTGTGACCGAGGGGTGCGCGGCCGGAGTAATCCGTGGAGACGAGCCGGACAGCGGTGCCGCCGGGGCCGGTCATCACGAAGATCACGGGCTGATCCATGAGGGCAGTGCCGCCGGCATCCTGCAGGACGGCGACGAGGGTTTCCTCGGACGCGGGCGCAGTGACGCGGGAGGTGGGGACCAGGGTGAGCGAGGTGCCGGCGGGATTCACGGTGAACGGCGCGCGCGTGGCGGAATGTTCAAGGTCCGAGGCGCCTGCGAATCCCGCGAGGAGATCGTGGGCGCCCGCCGGCAGCAGGAGGTTGAAGAAGGCACTCGCAACGCCCGAGTCATCGGTGACGCCCCGACGTTCCAGGGCTCCCAGCTTGAAGAGGAGGGTTCGGCCGGCGACCGGCGATCCCGAGGTCAGGAGTTGCGCGCGAATCTCGACCCGGGATCCGTAGGCACCGGAGGCCGGGGGTGTCAGGAGCCGCACCGTGGTGGCCGCGGGCGGGGCCGGTGCCGCGCCGGGAGGCTTGGGCGTGTAGTACTGGCCGAGGTTGTTGGCGAGGCTGACCATGCCGACGCCGTTGACGGTCTGAACCTGGAAGCGGACGCGGGCTGGATCCGTCGCGCCCAGCGGCAGCGAGCCTTCCCACAAGCGCGAGTCGACGGGCGACTGGGTGAGATCCAGCGGTGTCCACCGTCCGAGCAGCGCTCCCTGGGTGGCCGTGAAAAGGACCCAGACCTCCTGCACGCCCGCGGCCGGGTTGCCGATTACTTGGATGCGGAACTTGACCTGTC
>CAZYJB010001146.1:0-1812 GCA_964647675.1 uncultured Verrucomicrobiota bacterium
CCGCAGGACCCCACTCACTTTTCAGACGGTCTCTAACCGCATTCGCGGGAGGCATTCAGGCTGGGCGGCGTGACCGACCATGCCCTTGTGCGCCTACCCGGAGGAATCAACGGGTGCCAAAGAGGTCCTTGAAGAGCACGGAAAGCGACCATTCCGTGGAGCCTGAGTGAAAAACGAATCTGCCAGGCGCCGTTACCTCGGCCGGCACTTTCTTAATACATGGGTGTGGGCGAGTCAGCCGACCCGCCCGAAAACGAAACAGATCAACCAGGAAACCGAAAAGACAGCCATGAAAACCACGCTGAAACTCCTCACCCACGCTGCCAGCGTCCTCGCCGCAATCGTCGCCGCGCGCGGGAACGTCGTGATCGCTGAGTTCCCCGACGTCGGCCAATTCTCGTATGCGGTCGACTACATGACAGACATCGATCAGAAGCGCGCCGGCCTCCCGAATGACGGGAAGGCGTACTGCGTTCCGGCATCCGCGATGAACCTCATCACCTACGCCGCCAACTTCGGATTCCCGGAACTCTTCCCTGGGCCGGGTGTCTGGGAAGGCACTGAAGGGAACGACGACAGGACCGACTGGGTGGGGCTCATGGGCCTGGCGATGGGGACGAATCCAGACACGGGCACCGGGCTGGGAGGTCAGAACAGCGCGTTGAACGCCTGGCTCGACGCCTCGGACCTCGGTGCCATGTCCGTCGTCAGCATCGCCCGAAGCCAGGATTACTGGCCCACGATCGACGTCGGAGCGTTCATGGCGACCGCCGGGGCGGTGGTGAACTTCGCCTACGGACGCTATGATTTTTCGTTCGGGTTTCAGGGAGTCCCGTGGCTGGAGAAGCGCGCCCAAGGTCACAGCGTCACCCTGCAGCGCGCGGTCGCCGACAACGGGGATTACTTAGGAGCGAGGGAGGTCGGTTTCCGCAATCCGAGCCGCCCGGATGACGAGGATCTGAACTCGAACGCGGACCACGCCACTTCCCATATGGAATCCGCCGCGAACATCGACATCGCGTTTGATGTCAACGACGACGGGACGGTCGAGTACTACATCGTGACCTCCCTGATCAATCCGACGCCCGAGACCGATCGTCTTCGGATCATCGATTCAGTGACCGGTCTGTACCCGCCGGGAGGCATGAGCTACTCCCAGGTGCAGGTTTCCGCGCAGTTCGCCGGGGGTGGTCTGGGATTCAACGGCAACAAGGCGCCCGGCACCTACGGCATCCAGCAGGGCGCCCAATTCGTGTCGGTGATCCCACACCCCGAACTGCACAGCGGATTGGCCATCGTCCGGACACGGACCGGAAGTTCACTCGTGCAACTTCCCCACGGAGGCGAGCGATCGCTTCCCCTGCTCGAACTGCCCTCCGACTCGAGGTTCCTCATCGCCGGTCCCCGTCACGACTCGTTCGTCATCACGTCCACCGGCATCGTGGTCGTGAAGACCGCCTTCCAGTCTGGAGCCCGCGCCGGAGCCGCCACATTTGCCACGGCGCTGCGATCCGTTCCCATCGAAGCCGGCGCTTACGACTCCTCGAGCAACGAGCTGCTCCTGATCTCCGGAACGGGTTCGCGCCTCTTTGTGCTGGATGCCTCGAGCTTCGCGCTGAAGGCCACCCACACCCTCCCGACATCCAATCGGTCCGCGGTGCGCTCCATGGCGGTCTCGGGCCGCGAACCGGGCCGGATCCTCATCGCCTTCGGCAACGGTCAGGTCGGCGATCTTCGGTACAGCCCTTCCGGCACCAAACTCGGCTCCGTGCCGTCGCCGAGCCTGAACCTCCTCCGATTGAGTGGGGTCCG
>CAZYJB010001147.1:0-1806 GCA_964647675.1 uncultured Verrucomicrobiota bacterium
ACCCGCGGACCGCGGTCTACGTTCCGGCACTTGCAGCGTTGCTGCTGGCGAAGCGCTTCGATCTCGTCTACGCCAACAATTTCTCGGGGCGATCCCGGACCGTCGCCCACACGGCGCGCAGCTTGCGACGCCCGCTCGTCTGGCATATCCGCGAGTCGCTCACGGAATTGTCACCCACTCGGTCGCTCCGTCTCGCCCGGGTGCTGATCGCGAACTCGCAGGACACGGCCGTGAGGATCCGACAATTCTGCCCAAGCCCTGCGCCTCCCATCCTTACGGTCCCCAACGGTGTCGACTGCGCTGCCACCCCCGCCAACGTGATCGAATCCCGGCGGCGTGTCCGGGCGAGCCTCAACCTGGCTCCCGAGACCTTCCTGATCCTGGGCGTCGGCCGAGTCTCAGATCTCAAGAATCAGGGCGACAGCCTCCGCGCCGCCGCCGGCGTCCTTCGCGAGCGCCGCGACGCGCACCTGGCGTTCGTCGGCCCGTGCCCGGACGTGGCCTACCTCCGTCAACTCCGCGACGAAGCGGACAGGGCCGGTGTGAGTGGCCAACTCCATTTTCCCGGGCCCCAGGATCCCGTCGACCCGTGGTTCCAAGCGGCCGACCTCCTCGTGCACACGTCGAGGAAGGAATCCCAGGGGCGCGTCATCCTCGAGGCCATGGCGTCCCGGGTCCCCGTGGTCGCCTACGCGGTGGGCGGCGTTCCCGAAGTGCTCAGTCGAATCTCCGAACGCTGCTTGGTTCCCTTCGGTGACACGAGGGAGCTCGGGGAGAGGCTCCGCTCGTTCATGGGAGATCCCGACCTGCTTCGCCACCTCGGTGGCCGCGGGCACGCCATCGTGCAGGAGCACTATTCGGCCGCAGCCACCAGCAGGGCCGTGCGCGGCATCCTTCAGCACGTGCTGGAGGGACGTAATCCTACCGGCGAGGTCCCGGCGGCGGCGGAGCCCGCCGGCATCCATTCCCCATCCTCACCGTCGTGACGAGCGCGCCCACCACCGCCGACCTGACCGGAGGTTGCGTTCGGGCCGGTCCACGAGGCCGCGCCGCGCGAGTCCTTCACGTGGTGCCCCCCGACTTCGGGTACGTTTTTGGAGGTCACGCACGCTATCTCCTCGCTCTCCTGAACCGCTGGCCCGGGCTGGGCGTCGAGTTCCTCTGCACCGGGTCCGACCACCCGCTGGCCTTCCGATCGGCCACTCCCGGCGTCGGCAGTCTGACGCCCGAGGCGGCCGCATCCTCGCTCTGGCGGGGCTCCGTCCCCAGCTCGCGCATCGCACGCTACCGGGGCGATGTGCGGTTGCTGCTGACCCTCTGGCGCCGGCGCCACGAATTTGACCTGGTGCACGTGCACGCGATGAACTGGTCCGCGCTCTTGGCCCCGACCGTCTGCCGGATGCTCGGGCGTTCGACGGTCTACACCGTGACACGGCAGGGCATGGACGACCCGAGCACCATCGGCCGCGCCCGCTTCGGCTCCGCCAAGATCTCGCTCTTCCGCCGATATGACGCCTTTGTGGCGCTCTCGCCGGCGATCGAGGCCGATTGCCGGCGTTGGCGTGCCGGCAGGAGGGTGCTGCTGCTGCCGAATTTTCTCCTGCTCCCGGGACTCGAAGGCGGGCGGGATGCGACCCGACGGGCGCGGGGGCGGGAACGTCTGGGCATCGGAGCCTCGGATCTCGTCCTCCTGTTCGTGGGCAGTGCCATCTCTCGAAAAGGAATCGACACCGCGGTGGACTCTTTTCTGCGCCTCCGCCGCCGCGGCGTGCACCCCTGGCTCCTCATCGTGGGTCCTTGCACGGC
>CAZYJB010001148.1:0-1806 GCA_964647675.1 uncultured Verrucomicrobiota bacterium
GTCGTCCAGGGTCTTCACATTTTCGACCGACACGGTCGGGTCGATGCCCCGCAGTTCCCTTTGCACCGGGGTCACCAGCGCGCGTGGATCCCCCAGGGTTCGCAGCACGAGATGTTTGGAGAACGCCCCGGACTGCCAGAACGACAGGTAGACCTCCGGCTCGGACGCGTCGGTCAGCGAATCGGTGCGCGTGTTGGCGAGCACACCGACGATCGCGATCTGGTTGGTCCGGTTGTTGGGGTAGCGCAGTCGCTTCCCCAGCGCGCTGGTGCCCGGGAAGAAACGGTCTGCCGCGGCCTGATTGATGATCGCTACGCGGGGTGCGCCGTCGTTGTCGGTCGATCGGAAGGCGCGTCCCTCGGTCAGACGAAGACCGAGGGCGGAGAAGTAATCCGGGGTGACGGATCGCGCGGGCAGGACCAGTCGATCTTTCTCCGACAGCGCCTCGGGTTGGCCGTCGATTTCGAAGTTCATGTTCCATTTGTTCCCGGTGAGAGGCACGCCCCAGGCGAAGGCCGCCGCCTGAACACCCGGCAATTGGCTCACGCGCTCTAGGGCATGGGTATGGAAAGCGAGCCAGTTGGTGCCGACGGTTGTGACGCTCATGGTGAGGATGCCCTGGGTGTCGTAGCCGGGGCGGATTTGCGCGAGGGAACGGACCGTCTGGATGAGCAGGCTGGCGCCGACGAGCAGTGCCAGGGTCAGCGCGATCTGCATTGCGGCGACGCTGGCCGACAGCCGGCGTTCGGTGCGTCCGATGCTCGCGGTGCGATCCCCAGCTTTCAGTTGGTCCGCGGGTGCGCGTCCCAGCGCGCGCCAGGCGGGCAAGAGGCCCGCGAGCAGTCCGGCCGCGAGGCTGGAGGCGAGGCAGAAGAGGGCCACCGGCCAGCCGAGCCGGACGGCATCCAGCCGCGGGATGGCCGCGCCGGCCATCAGCTTCAAGGTGTCGACGCTGACGACCGCCAGCACGAGGCCGAGGATGCCGCCGAGCAGCGCCAACAGCAGGCTTTCGAGCAGGATCGGGCGGCACAACTGAAGGGAACGTGCGCCCAGTGCGGCGCGCAGGGCGTACTCATGCTGGCGACGCAAGCCGCGCGCGAGCAGGAGTCCGGCCGCATTGCCGCAGGCGATGAGGAAAACGAGGGTCACCGCACCGGCCACCGGCGCGAGCAGGCGGCGTCCTTCCCGATTCATCTGTACCGCGAGGGGTTGGAGCCTGGCAGCGAACCCTTCGAAGTCGCGCTCGTCCCGTGCCTGCCGCTCCGTCATGGAGCCGATCTCGGCTTGCGCCTGCGCGAGGGTCACTCCCGGACGCAGTCGAGCAACGATATAGGCCGCCGGGACCTTGAGGTTCGAGGGAGGACGCACGGGGAGCCAATAGTCCACTTTGGCCTCCGCGTTGTAGTTCGGCTCCTGCGCCACATTCGGCGCCGGGAGAAACCGCACGTCCGGCGGCATCACTCCGACGATGGTGTGGCGGCCCTGGAAACGGCTGATCTGAACGGTCTGTCCAAGGATTGCCGGATCTCCGTTGAACCGTCTCCGCCAGAGGTCGTGTCCGAGGATGACGGTGGTGGAAGTCTCGGCCAGGGTGTCTGACTCGTCGAACACGCGACCCAGCGCGGGTTTGAGTCCCATGACCTGGAAGTACTCGGGTGTCACGCGCAGGCCCTCGATGGACTCGCTGCCTTCCGGGAGCACGAGGAAGTTGAATGTCCAGCCGTAGCCGGCGAGAGCCTCGAGGGTCTTGGATTCCTTTCGCCATTCGAGCCATTGCGCGGCCGGCCAACCACGCGTGGTGGGCTG
>CAZYJB010001149.1:0-1798 GCA_964647675.1 uncultured Verrucomicrobiota bacterium
CCGCTCGGCGATCGCCTCCTCACCGTGGGCATCGACGACACGACGAACTGGCGCGCGGCGGTCCAGTTGTTTGACGTCTCCAACCCGGCCAAGCCCGCCCTCCTCGCCAAGGTGCCGCTTGGCGACCAGTGGTCATCGTCCGAAGCCAACGTCGACGAGAAGGCGCTCGGCGTGTTCCCCGCGGACGGGCTGGTGCTGATCCCCTTCACGGGCGGCGGCACCAACGGCCATTTGCAGGGCGTGCAAATCATCGACCTCACTCAGGATGCGCTCAAGGCGCGCGGAACCATCGTCCACCCGGAACTCACGCCGCGGCGCAGCACGATCCTCGGCAATCGCGTGCTCTCGCTCTCGGCGCGCGAACTCCTGACGGTCGACATCGCGGACCGCGACCAGCCGAAGGTGGTCGCCAGCCTCGAACTGTCGCGCCGCGTGGACCGCGTGGTCGTCGCGAACCAGCATCTGCTCACCTTCGCCGGCATGGATCTGCAGATCGCCGCCACGTCGGCGCCCGATGCCGTCCTCGCCACGATTCCGCTGGGCAAGCTGCCCGTTCTCGGCGCCGCCGCTCGGGAATCGCGCCTCTACGTCCTGCAAGGCGTTCCCTCCGTGATCACGTGGGTGCAGGAGAACCCGGCGAAGGAATGGACCACGGTGACCAACTCCGGCCAGCTTCAGCTTCGCATCTTCGACCTCGCCGGTCTGCCGGCCGTGAGTGAGTCCGGCCAGACTTCCCTCGACCTCGAGTACACCGCGTCGGGCGCGTTCGATGCCCTGTGGCCCACCGACACCACACTCGTGTGGGCAGCCCGCCAGCAGGGCGGCCTCTACTACCGCTACTGGCTCGACGTCCCGATGACGATCGATGTCGCGCCGGTTCCCGTCGCCGCAGGTCCGTTGGCGGCGGTTTCGCGGGGAGCCGATTCGGGGGCCTCTCTTGCCTTCGACAGCCGTTTCGCCTTCTGGCCGGGCGGGTGGTGGGGCCAGCCGCAGACGCTGCTCGCGTTCGACGTCTCCACCCCGGCGACACCCGCTTTCCGCGGCCAAACTCTGGGCACGGGCGGCGCCGTCCGCGGAAGCCGCGCCTTCGCCGGCGAAGGCACGGTCCTGTTCAGCGAGGAATTCCAGGAATCTTCGGTCACCGGATCGAACCTCGTCACCTGGACGGAATCCTCCTACACGCTCGTGACCAACCGGGTCATCAAAACCAACATCGTCGGCACCCCGATTCAGGAATGGGTGACCAACACCACCAAGATCAACGAATCGTTCCTCGCGCGATCCGTGCCGCATTGGGTTGGCGACCAGGCCGCGGCCGGTGCCTTCCACACGCTGGTCGTGGACCGCTCCGACGCCACGCCGGGAACGGTTCTCACCTGGGGCGATTCTGCGAACCGCCTGAATCCCGATGGCACGCGCCGTGACCCGGCCGTTCCCGAGGCTGTTCCGCTGCTCTCGGCCGCCGAGCGCGTCGCGGCCGGCACCTACCACAGCCTCGCCATCCTCAACGGCCAGGTCTGGACTTGGCAGTCCATCGACCTTCTCAGCCAGCCCCCGACCCCCGACGACGTGACGCCGCCGGTCGTCCTGCCGTCGAATCCCACGCCCGTTTCCGGCGTCCCACTTCCCGAAGTTCTGGTCGCCGGCCATCGTCATTCCCTCGCCCTCGCCGGTCACACGGTCTGGAGCTGGGGCCACAATGGGTATGGTCAACTCGGGCGTCCGGCGGCGGAGGCGGATCTCGCGCCCGCCCCCATGGCGGGTCTCGACGCCCGCGCGGTGGCGGCCGGCGCGTACA
>CAZYJB010001150.1:0-1797 GCA_964647675.1 uncultured Verrucomicrobiota bacterium
CGTGTCGGTCAAGGACACCTACGGAGGGACGAGTGCGATCTTCAATGAATACCTGCCCAAGTTCCCGATCGATACGGTCCAGTGCGACACGGCGGACCACACCCGTATCGAGGCTGAGATCGCCAAAGGCTGTACCCTGCTCCACCTGGAGACCCCGACCAATCCGTCCACCAAGGTCCTCGATATCGCCCGGCTGTCGAAGGTGGCGCACGCCCGGGGTGCCGTGGTTGTGGCGGATAACACCACCGCGACTCCGACCAACCAGAACCCGCTCCAGTTGGGTGCGGACGTGGTGGTGCATAGCGCCACGAAATTCCTCCGTGGCCATGCCGATGCCCTAGGCGGCGAGGACGGAGCATCCCCGTCCCGCAGCCGCGGGATGACGGCCGAGCCAACACAGGGCGACTCCAAAAGAACCGCCGCGCGGAGGGTTTTCGAGGAAACGATCCGCCGCCGAGGCACGGTCACCGCCGACCGATGGACCGAATCATTCGACCACGACCACGCGCGGGCCGAGCACGTCGAGTTTCGGGCGAATGCCGAGGCCCGGCGTCCGCGGCGCCGCCATGCGGCCGTTCACCCTCTGCGGGGCTCCGTCGGCCGTGCTCACGGTCACGTAGCTGTTGAAGTCGGTCGTGCTGAAGAGGAACTCCGTGGGCGTGCTTTGCGCCAGGTGCGCGATGGCGGCCGTGGCGATGTCGCCGCCCCAGGAGTCTTCCAGCGTCATCCCAATGCCCATGCTCACGCAGAGATCGCGGGCCTGCTTGATCTTCGTGAGACCCCCGAGCTTGCTGATCTTGAGGTTCACGACGTCCATCGCGAGATCCGACTTCGCGCGGAGCAGAATGCCGAGATCATCGATGTTTTCGTCGAGCACGAACGGGTGTGGAATCTGGCGGCGCACGGCGAGGCACTCCTCGTAAGTGAGGCACGGTTGCTCAATGTAAACGTCCACGTCACGCACTGCCTTGGCGACGCGAATGGCCTCGTGCTGGACCCAGCCGGTGTTCGCATCGGCCACCAACCGGTCACCCGGTTGAAGCTTGGCGGCGACGGCGACGATGCGCGCGATGTCCACATCCGGATCGCCCCCGACCTTGAGCTGGAACCGGCGGTAGCCCTCCGCGCGATAGCCTGCAACCTTCGCCGCCATTTGTTTCGGCGAGTCCTGCGAGATGGCGCGATAGAGATGCACGTCCTCCCCATAGCGGCCGCCGAGCAGTTCGCAGACCGGCAGGCCCGCTGCTTGACCGAGGATGTCCCAGCAGGCGATGTCGATGCCGCTCTTCACGTAGGGATGTCCCTTCAGCGCGGCGTCCATCGTGCGATTGAGCTTCACGAGTTGACGCGGGTCTTCGCCGAGCAAGTGCGGCCCGAGCTCGCGCAATCCGGCGCGCACGCCCTCGGCATACGCCGGCAGGTAGAACGGACCCAGCGGACAGACCTCGCCGTAGCCAATGAATCCCGAGTCGGTTTCGACGCCGACGATGGTGCTGTCGAAGACCGTCACGGATTTGCCGCCGGACCATCGGTAAGTCGTTTCGTGCAGCGGGAGTTCAACGCGATGGGCAAAGATGCGGGTGATTTTCATGGGTGGAGTGGGGACAGCCTGGACGCGCTGATTCAGGTCATTGGCAGGCCCTGACCGGTTTCGGGACGACGCCCAATCGCTGGTAATCGAAGCCGCTGCCGAGGGGGTGGTAGTCGCCCACGATCTCCACGCTGCGGGTGGCGTTGATGGCGGATTCCATGCCCATGCCCCAGTAGGCGGCGTTGATGATCAGGCGGCGCAGGCCC
>CAZYJB010001151.1:0-1797 GCA_964647675.1 uncultured Verrucomicrobiota bacterium
GCGGCGGCGGCGACTACTGCGACGTCGCCTGGCGCAAGGTGGGTGATCCTGCGGTGCCCCAGTTCCTCCCCTACCTCCCCGGATCGGTGCTCGAGACCCTGGCCGCGCCCCTCACCTTTGTGCCGCCGACGGTGCTGGTCTCCGCACCCGCCAACGGCGCGAATTTCCCCACCAACACGGCGGTCACCTTTGCGGCGACCGTCGGCACCGCGGCCGGCAAATCGGTGGTGAAGGTCGAGTACTTCGAGTCCACGCGAAAGCTGGGCGAAGCCACCTCGGAACCATGGTCGATCTCGCTCAGCGATCTTTCCGCCGACGTTCATACGGTGCGCGCGCGGGTCACGGACAGCGCGGGCATCACCGCGGAGTCCGAGGCGGTCAGCATCACGATCGGCGAATCCGGAACCGCGCGGATCAACCTGGTGGCCATCAATGACACCACCGAATGGCGGTACGATCGCTCGGGCATGGACCTTGGCACCGACTGGCGGACGCCCGCGTTCAACGACGCCAGCTGGCCCAAGGGCAAGGCGCTCATCGCCGATGAAACCACCGTCACGGTGGAGCCGATCCGCACGCCCATCAGTCGTTTGAACGACGCCGGCGAGTACGTGAAGACGTTCTATTTCCGCACGCGTTTCAACTACCAGGATGTCATCCATCCGAATGTGGTCCTGCGTCTGCGCCATGTGGTCGATGACGGGGCGGTGTTCTACCTCAACGGGACGGAGATCCACCGCTTCGGCATCGCCGAGGGTCCCGTCGATGCCACCACCGACGCCAGCGGCCACGAGAATGTCTACGAAGGGCCGTACGACATCCCGGCCTCACTTCTCGTTGCGGGGGAGAACGTCCTCGCGGTGGAAGTGCATCAGGCCGGTGGCAGCAGCTCCGACATGGTCTTCGGCTCCGAGCTCGTGGCCTTGGTGCCGACCATCATCACCAACGTGGTCGCCATCGACGCTAAGACCCAGTGGCGTTACGACCGCTCCGGCCTCGATCTCGGCACGGATTGGCGGCAACCGGCGTACAACGATGTCGCCTGGCCCTCTGGTAAAGCGCTCATCGCGGATGAATCCACCACCACAGTGGAGCCGATCCGCACGCCGATCAGCCGCCTGAACGATGCCGGCGAGTACGTGAAGACATTCTATTTCCGCACGCGCTTCACGGTCTCCGCGGGAACGGGCTCCCGCGTGACCGCGAAACTGCGCCACGTGGTCGACGACGGGGCGGTGTTCTACCTCAACGGCACGGAAATCCACCGCTTCGGCATCGCCGAGGGGCCGGTCGACGCAACTACCGACGCCACCGGCCACGAGAACATCTACGAAGGTCCGTACGACGTGCCGCCGCAGCTTCTGCGCGCCGGAGAGAACGTGCTGGCTGCCGAAGTGCATCAGTCGGGCGGCAGCAGTTCGGACATGGTCTTCGGCGGCGAGTTCGTGGTGACCATTCGGCCTTCGGCAAGCAGTGATCCCGGCGGTGGCGATCAACCGACGCTGGCGGCGCCGAAGCTGCAGAATGGCAGCGTGGTCATTGAATGGACCGGGGGCGGCACCTTGCAGAGTGCGGACCAGGTGGCGGGCCCGTGGGCGGACGTGGCGGCAGCGACCACTCCGTATTCGGTGAGCCCGGCCAGCCCGGCGAAATTCTATCGCGTTCGGAAGTAGGCGTCTTCCGACCAATTACGACGCGACCGCCGGTGGGCGTCTCGACGACGCGCACCGGCGGTCTTTCGTTGGCGCTCCGTCAGTTTTGACGATGCGTCCCTCGACACTCGCGGCTCCCGGGAGA
>CAZYJB010001152.1:0-1797 GCA_964647675.1 uncultured Verrucomicrobiota bacterium
ACGGCGTAGAGGCGGAGTTGGGGCGCGTTGCCGGAGGGACGCAGGTGCACCACATCGCCGTTGGCGAATCCCATGCGGAGTCCGTCCAGGAGGTTGAGTCGCACGAGGGGTCCGAAGCCGGCGCTGGCCGGGAAGCATTCCTCGATGCGCGCGCGGGCGGTGGCGAGCGCGGCGGGGTCGACCGTCGCTGTGGAGCCGGCGGCGGATGGTGAGTCGGGGGTGAGTTCGATCTCGGTCACGCCGCGGGGCTCCGGGGAGAGCCGCTGGATGAGTGCGCGGCTGGTCTCCGTGGGCACGGCGTCGATGAGGGTGGCGCGGGAGAAGCGTCGCGGCAGGCGGCGGAAGAGCTCGACCACCGACACCTGTTGTTCGCGGGCGGACGCGAGCACCGCGACGATAGGCAGGGCCGCGTCGCGCGTGGGCAGGGGTCGCAGGACGCGGCCGCCGCGCACGAGGTCGGTGGCGACGAGGAAGCCGCCGTTGGCCTCCCAGCCCACGATCTGGGCGATCTCACCCGCGCAGAGACGCTGCATGGCCTCGATGACGAAGGGGGAGCCGATGCGCGTGCGACGCAGCGTGACACCGCGCTCCTCCGCCCAGCGGTCGACCGCGTCGTTGGCGCTGACCGGCACCGCCGCCGCATCGGCCTGGAGAAACTCGGCCACCACGATGCCGACCAGGTCGCCGCCGAAGAAGTGGACGCGGCCGGCGGCATCGACGCCGGTGATGAGCGGGCGGTCGCTGTCGCCGTCGGTAGACACCACCGCGTCGATCGCTCCGAACGTGCGGCGCGCTTCGTCCGTGAGTTGCTGGAGGTGCGCGAGATCGCGGTCGGTGATGGCCTCGGTGTCGACCGGAACGAACTGGCTCGAGCGCGCCATGGGCAGCACGCGGGCGCCGAGGAGGGTCAGCAATTCGACCAGCAGATCGCGACCGACGGCCGAGTGTTCGTAGAAGACGACGCGCAGTCCGCGCAGCGGTTCGTGGGGAAGGAACTCCACGTAGCGGCGCAGGTAATCGCGACGGGCGTGGGGATTGACCGCGGGCAGATCGCGCGTGCCGTTCGGCTTGAGCATGCCGTCGTCGGCGAACCGGGAGAGGGCCGCGGGCTTCGCGTACTCGACGACGCGGGCGCGACGCACGGCGGTGAGGATGCCCGGTTCATCGGCCTTGAGGACCTCGCCAGTGACCTTGGTGAACTTGATGCCGTTGCGATCGAACGGAATGTGGCTGCCCGTCACCATGATGCTCGGGCGCGGGTGCTGGAGGGCGTAGTAGGTGAGCGCGGGCGTGGGCAGACGACCGAGGTGATCGACGCAGTAACCCGCGTCTTCGATCGCCAGGGCCACCGCGCGCATGATGCTGCGATCCGCACTGTCGGTGCTTGGGCGAAGGTCCCCGGCGAGACTGACCGGCGCGCCGGGGCGGAGGTCGCCGATCTCGCGCAGGTAGTCAAGGAACCCGGTGGTGTTGATGTAGGCCTCGAGATCGGTGATGTCCGTCACCAGCCCGCGCAGGCCGCTGGTGCCGAAGCCGAGCGCGGTGGGTCGTTGTCCGCGGAAGACCGGCGACGCGTTGGTCGGTGATCCGCCGGTGGCGTTCTGGAGCGGCACGGTGGCGCGGAAGACCGTGGCGGCGCCGCGCGAGGAGAGTTGGTAGGAGCGGTTCGCCGGCACGACCGCCGCCTGGCCGCGTCCCAGGTAGATCACATCGTCGCGGGAGCGCAGGATCAGCGGATCGGGCCGCTGACTGGAGGTGACGATGAGGATTTCGAGCGAGTGTTCACCCGCCTCGATG
>CAZYJB010001153.1:0-1792 GCA_964647675.1 uncultured Verrucomicrobiota bacterium
GCTGTACTTCGTGGATTGGACGAGCACCGACCTGGAGGAACTGACGGTCGAGGTCTCGGATCCGTTGACCGGCGCCGTCCTGGATCGGAAGGAGGTGAAGCGATTCTCCCTCGGCGTGCACCTCGTCTGGAAGGCCAGCGGGCCGGTCCACGTTCGGATCGCTTCGCTTCAGGGCAGTCCCGTCACACTGACCGCGGTCTTCCTGGACGCTCCGCGAGCGGGGGCCGGGCAGGCGACGGTTTCGGCGCCCGTGCCGGACGCGCAGTTTGTCGTGCCCACCTCGATCGCCCTCGCCGCCCAACCGGTACGCGAGGACCGGGCGCCCCGCTGGGTGGAATTCCTCATCGACGGGGAAGTCGTCGCGGCGGCGGACCAGCTCCCCTTCACCGCCGTCTGGCAAACGGCCCTGGTCGGCACCCATTCGCTGGTGGTGCGCGGCTACGACGAGGTCGACCAGCCGCAGGACTCTCCGCCGGTCTTCTTTCATGTCCGTCACACGACGCCGCAAGTCACCTACCTCGGCATGCTCAACGGGGTGCGCGGCAATTGGCCCTATCGAATCGGCTCCGAAGGTTGGTGGGTGCCACCCGCGCACGGACTGACTTCCCGTCCCGTCAGCGCGTCGGTGTCCGTGGGTCGGGCCTACCAGTGGCTGGACGGCAAAAACGGAGTGCCGGTCTCAGATCCGCGCGCGCCTCTGCTGCTGAACGGAATCCGGGAGGCAGCCTGCTGGACCTCTGATAACGAGGTGCTGGTGAACCTCGATCTCGCTGACGGCCTCCCGCACGTCGTCACCCTGTACCTGGTGGATTGGGATACGAACCTGAGACGTCAACGCGTGGAATGGCTCGCGTCGGAGGTCGGCGACCCACTCGACTCGCGATCACTGGCGGAATTCTTCCAGGGCACACACCTGATGTACCTGGTGCAGGGTCGGGTGGTCCTCCGCCTGGTTTCGCAGAACATCAACGCGGTTCTCAGCGGCCTGTTCGTCGATCCGTATGTGCCCGCGACCCCCACCTTCCATGGGATTGGGTCGATCGCGGCAGGAGACAACGGCGTGCGCACCACCTGGCGCGCGGCGCGCGGGAGGCTTTTCCGCGTCCACTACACCGAGGGCATCGGGTTCCCCTGGATCCCCTTCCCCACCGTGGCGGCTTCCGCGGACGGTGAATTCTCGGAGTTCGATCCACTGCCGCCGAGCGACCAGCCCATCGGCCGATTCTATCGCCTCGAACAACTCTCGGACGGTGCGGGACCGCTGCGGCTTCCCGATCCCTGAGCGCATGCGGATCCCGGCGGCGCGCACTGCAAATGGAGGTTGCCGCGCGACCGCACGCCCGGAACTATTCTCCGAGCATGTTTCGTCAACTTGGACTGCCTGCCTGGGTGGCGCTGTATCTGATCGCCGTCCCGCTAGCAATCATCGTCGGGGTGAGCGTGTCCGATCCGCTCGCGCCCACGAGCCTGCTGGCGCTGGCCATGATCGTCGGACTCGGCGTGGCGCCCATCGTGCTCAAGTTCTACCACGAGTCCCTCATCGTGGCGTGGAACTCGGCGCTGGTGATCTTCTTCCTGCCCGGCCGTCCCACTCTGGCCATGGCCCTGGTCGGTCTCTGCCTCGCGATGGCGGTCTTGAACCGCGCCATGGTGCGTCAACCGCTACAACTCCCCTCCCGCTCCGTGGCGGCGCCGCTCATCGTGCTCTGCGTGATCGTGTTCGCCACCGCCGCCATCTCCGGCGGCATCGCCGGCCGCGCATTCGGCGGCGAGATGTGGGGCGCGCGTCGCT
>CAZYJB010001154.1:0-1785 GCA_964647675.1 uncultured Verrucomicrobiota bacterium
CGCCGGCTGGTGGCTCACGGACGCCGCGTCCGAGCCGGACCAGTTCGTGTTCCCCTCGGGCACACAGATTCCCGGGGGTGGGTTCCTCCTGTTATGGGCCGACGGCGAGCCGGCCCAGACCGTGCCTGGCGGCGCGTTGCATCTCCCCTTTCGACTCGATCGCGCGGGCGAAGTGTTGACCCTGCGTTCGCCCGCAGGCGATTTCGTGCACGTGACCGACCTCGGGGGCGGCACCACCGATCGCTCCCGCGGACTCTGGCCCGACGGCCAACCTCGAACGGCGCAAGACTTGTCGCGTCCGACACCCGGCGCCCCCAATGCGCCTCCGAACCCGACCTCCGAACCGCCGCGCATCCTGGCGATACGTGACCTGGGGACGGGGGGTGTCGAACTACGTTGGTCGTCTGATTCGGGGGTTCGCTATCGCGTACAGACCACCACCGCACTCGAGGGTCTGGCCTGGCGGGAGACGGGCAGCGACGTTGTGGCCACTGGCCCGGAGAGCACCGCGACGGTACCCCTTCCACTTCCCGCGCCGATGTCGTTGTTCCTGCGCATCGTGCAGATCCCGTGAGAAGGCCGGTTCGATGAGGATCCCGGATCTCATGCCTGGGCTGAATCATCCGTCCATGCCCCAACTTCGGACGGTGCTCCACTTTGGTGGGCGGCGAGCCCGGTCCCGGCATTCGGCGCCTGCACGGAATGCCGATCCATGGCACAGAAATTAACCCGCCATAGCCCGGAGCTCCGCGTCAACTCGCCCGGCGGAGCCGGCAAACCACCTCGATGGGCTGCCCCTCAGTGGTGGCTGATGTAGACGAACACCGTGACGCGAAAGGTATTGTTGATCGAACTGTAGAGGCAGCGACCAACGTAATCGGCCGCGGTGCCGGAATTCGAATCCCCGTCGATGAGCCGGTTGAGCGCGATGGCTTCCGCGATGGGCACCTCCGGAATGAAGGCGGTGACGACCATTTGTGGACTCGTCATGTCCACATTCGCCGGATTGCGATCCAGGTCGAAATACGTGCCGCCGCTCACCGAACTCAGAGCCGTTATCGTCGTCGGATCGCCGCTGACCTGGGTCGACCGGATGTGGACGCGCTTGGAGAGGCTGCTGGTGGCCTCCGTGCTTTGAGACCCGATGGGACACGTGAACAGCTGCTCCGTGAATCCTTCCGCGACGAGATCCGCATCGAACCGGCCTTCGCGGGCCGGACCGTTGGTGAGCCCGGTGCCCAGACGGAACGGGAACGCCGAGTTCACCGCGAGATAGTTGTCCGTGGCGGTCCGGAGCGAGACCAACGCCTGCGCGGTGGCATTGACCTTGCCGCGACTCATGAGGGAGGTGACCCGCGGCAGGAGGACGGCAGCCAGGACCGCCACCAACGCCACCACGCCGATGACTTCGACCAGCGTGAAGCCCGCCCACCGCGCTCTCCGCCCAAACCTCCCTGGAACGTCGTGCGTGAATACCACCTGCGAATGTCGGCAGTCCGCGCGAAATACTTAACCCGATTGATGCCCCGCCTCGTCGTTGCCCCTCCGCGATCCGCATCGGGCCGTTAGGCCAGGTTCCGTCGCGGGAGAGGCACGGTAAACACGCTGCCGTGTCCGAGTTCGCTGCGCACCGAGACCGAGCCCCCCTGGCGCTCGGCGAGACTCTTCACCATCGCGAGGCCGAGCCCGGCGCCACCCGACGCTCGGTTGCGTGCGGAGTCGACACGGTAGAAGCGCTCGAACAAACGCGGCAGATGCTCCGCCGCGATGCCCGTGCCTTCATCC
>CAZYJB010001155.1:0-1784 GCA_964647675.1 uncultured Verrucomicrobiota bacterium
CGATTCCGATCGCGGCCTGACCCGGCGCCGGCAGCATCGATCGCACGGGCAGCAGCACGCCCGCGAGCCGGCCCGACCACCCTTCCCCGTCCAGTCCGTCAGGAGCGGTCAACACGCCGTCCTTACCGCGCCGGATCCCGAGGCGCGACAAACCGGCCCAGGCCAGAAGAGTCGCGTCGAGGGAGCGATCCTCGGCGAGTTTGCGCAGGCGCGTGGGCACGTTGCCGCGGATTTCCACGAATTGAAGGTCGGGGCGCGCCGCTTTCAATTGGGCCACACGCCGTGTGCTCGAGGTCGCCACGACCGCGCCGCGCCGCAACCCGGCGATTCCCGCGCTGGCACTCGAACGCGTCCCCCCCTTTCGTACGATGAGCATGTCCCGCACGTCGGCGCGCGGCAGCACGGCACCGAGGCCGAGACCTTCGGGTAACTCGGTGGGCAGATCCTTCAGGCTGTGCACCGCGAGGTCGGCGTGTCCCGCGAGGAGAGCGGACTCCAGTTCTTTGGTGAACAATCCCTTGGGCAGGTCGGCTGCGGGACGGTTCATGGAAGCGGCCTGGCGGCGGTCGCCGGTGGTTTTGACGACCACCAGCTCGAACCGGCGGCGGGGAAAGGCATGCACGCACAGCGCGAGCACGGTGTTCGCCTGGGCCAGGGCCAGCGCGCTGCCGCGCGTGGCGATGCGGAGGATCTGCTGCGTCGCTGCTGCCATGATCGGGAGTGGAGTGCGGACCGGGAGGAGGATCGGGAGCGGCCGGGCTACGCGGTGGCCGACATGGGTCCGGTCAACGAACCGCGCGGGCGGGACACGTCTTCGATCAGGCCCGCGGCCTTCTCGCGGATGAGCGCCTCGCAGCGCGTCACCTCGGCCTCGCGCTCCCGCCGGTGCGCTTCGGCAATGGCCTGCAAGTCGTCGACATTGAACAGGTACACGTCCGGGAGGCCGATGACCGCGGGATCCACATCGCGCGGCACGGCCAGGTCGATCAGCAGGAGTGGACGCCGGTGGCGCCGCACCATGAGGCCGCGCACCTGATCCGCCTCCAGCACGTATCCCGGAAACGAGGTGCTGCAGACGATCACGTCCACGCTCGTCGCGTATTCCGACCAGTCGCCGATGGCCACCGCATGATCGCCGAGCGCGAGGGCGAGCGTCTGCGCCTTTTCGGGCGAGCGGTTCGAGATGAACACACTGCGGGCGCCGCGGGAAATGAGCGCGCGCGCGACCTTCTCTCCCGTCTCGCCGGCACCGATGACCAGCACGCTGCGGCCCTGTACCGACTCGAAGACGTGCTCGGCGAGTTCGACGCCCACCGAGGCCACTGAACTGCTGCCGCGCTGGATGAGCGTCTCGGACCGCACCTGTTTGGCCACGTTGAACGCGCGCTGGAACGCCTTGTTCAACCGGGCGCCGGTGGCGCCGTGCTGGCGCGCCAGTTCGTACGCCTTTTTTAACTGACCCAGGATTTCGGTCTCGCCCAGCACCATCGAGTCCAGCCCGCTGGCCACGCGGAAGAGATGCTCGACGCTCGCAGGTTCCCGCAACTGGTAGAGCGCACCGTCCGCCGGTGCGCCCGGCAGCCGGCTGCCGTCGAGGAACGCGCGGAACAGTTGATCACCCGCCGCCTCGTCACCCACGGCGTACAATTCCACGCGGTTGCAGGTCGACAACCACACCGCCTCGGTGGTGCCGCAGGCGGATCGCAGGCGCGTCAGGGCCGCCGGGATGGCGTCCTGCTCCAGCGAGAACCGCTCGCGCACCTCGACGGGCGCGGTGCGATGGC
>CAZYJB010001156.1:0-1783 GCA_964647675.1 uncultured Verrucomicrobiota bacterium
AGTCTGGCGGGTCAATACCCGCCGGCTGGACGATCGAATCGAGGGTCAGCGGGAATTGGTCGCGATGGCCGACCGAGCCGTGATTCCGCCTGCGGATAAGACCTTTCTTCCGTCGGTGGAGAGTCTGCGGTGGCGGGAATCGCAGCTCACGGACGTTGGGTGATGTCCTCTGGCGAATCGAGGTTGGCGTCCTTGACGCCTACCTTCATCGGCGAGGTTAACCGACGACCTCTTGCAGTTCGCGGCGTAAGGCCACGAGGTCACCGCCCAGGAGTTCGGCGCCCTTTGCCATGCTGATGATATCCTCGGCGATCGCGCGCAAGACGAGCTGCCGGAATCGACCATGATGTTCCGGGCGTTGGTAGAGCGCTTCTCCGGGCTCACCCTGGGTTCGTCATTGTTGCTCGTTGGCGCAGGCGCCGGGCGAATTCCTCGGCCTGTTCCGGTGCGGTGATGGACTCGCCCGGAAAGGGCGGGGTGAACGTGCGGATATCGCCGACCAGCTCTTCGAGCTCCTGATACCGCTCGAAGTACTCGCACGCCTGCTCCCGGAACGCGGTCTCGGGGGTGACGGAGAGGCGGGACTTCCTCCGGAACCGTATCCCGATCATACAGCTTCGACACCGTCCGAAGCAGCAGCTTTCCCTGGCTGACCGCCGGCGACGCCAGGCAAAGTTCTCCGAGTGGATTCGTGTGTGAGACTTTGAACTCCGGTCCCGCCTCGACCAAGTAGGTGTCACCGTCTTCACTCAGACAGGCGCTCAGGCAGAAGGTCTTTCCGTTGTAGGCCCACGGCGAGGAGGTGACGCTACACCGTCCCGGGAATCGTTCCTTGCCGTCAATCTCCTGTCCGGTGCGTGTCGCCGACGTAACCGGACGTGATGTAGAGCAGACCTCCACTGGCGAATGGCGACGGGCTCACCGGGCCGGACATGCGACCGTTGAATTCCCACAGGACGTTGCCCGACAGATCGCACGCGCGGTTTTTCCTTTTCCCGCACACCACGATCTCGGTGCGCAGGCTGTACTTCCACACGAACGGCGTGGCCCAGGTGCTCGGTTCGTCGCGTTTGACGCACCGGCGCCGTTGGCCCGTCGCAGCGTCAAAGGGCGCGATGAACGAATCCTCCTGGTTGTCGTGAACGACAATGACCTGGCCGCCGCGAACACGCGGCGACGCCGCGGCGCCGAAGTCGGAGAGCGTTCTCCTGGCATCGACCTTCTGCGACCAAAGCGGCCTCCCGTTCAGGTCGTTGCAGTAGAACCACGATCCCGGCGAACTCAGCATCATGCCCTCCAGGCGCAAAGCCGTCTCCATCCGCTGGGAGCTCATGTTCACCCGCTCCCTCGCCGGCACACCGGACTTGGCGAAGCAGGGGCGGCTCCTGAATGATGTGGCGGTTCTGGTCGGATCCTTCCGAATCGAAAAACGTGATCGCCGACCATCCGAAGGTTGCCGTCGACTTGCCCAAGGCCTGGAAGGAACGGTTTCCGATCGGCGGCGATCCCATTGCATGGAAGCCGGAATACTTTGAGCAACTGAAAGCCATTCGTTAGCCAGTGCCGCACCTCGGGACCCACCTGCCTGGTATGAAAATCCACCGCGTTCTATTCGCTACGCTCCTTCTGCTCGGGCTCGCCTTCGCTGCGCGGACTCGGGCAGTCGCGGCGGACCGGCCGAACATCCTCTGGATCACGATCGAGGACTGGGGGCCGTATCTCTCGTGCTACGGCACGAAGGGCATCTCCACGCCGCATGTGGACAAGCTGGCGTCGGAGGGGA
>CAZYJB010001157.1:0-1780 GCA_964647675.1 uncultured Verrucomicrobiota bacterium
AGCAGCGGGCGCTCACGCGCGCGCCCTGGACTGCGGCAAAAATCCTGCGGCGCGGCGGCAAGCACGTGATCTTCCTCGCGTTGTCGTTCGTCATCGGCAACACGCTGCTCGCCTACATCATTGGCAGTGAAGAATTGTTGCGCCTCGTCACCGACCCGCCGGCGCAGCATCTCAAGGGGCTCACCTTCATGGTGCTCTTCACGCTGCTGTTCTACGGCATCTTCGCGCGCTTCCGCGAACAGGCCTGCACCTTCATCTGCCCCTACGGCCGGTTCCAGTCCACGCTGCTCGACGAGAACAGCATCGTCGTCGCCTACGACTACAAACGCGGCGAAGGCCGAGCCCCGCTCCGTCGCGCCGATCCACCCGCCGCGCGCCTCGCCTCGGGTTTGGGCGACTGTGTCGACTGCCACCAGTGCGTGAAGGTTTGTCCCACGGGCATCGACATCCGCGACGGCACGCAGATGGAGTGCGTCAACTGCACCGCCTGCATCGACGCCTGCGACTCGGTGATGACCAGGGTGGGCCGGCCCAAAGGCCTCATCCGCTACGCGTCGCTCAACGGCATCGAGCGGGGCGAGAAATTGCGCGTGACACCGCGCCTCGTCGGTTATGCCGTGGTGCTGCTCGCGCTGGTGTCTCTCTTCGTCTACCTGCTGTTCACGCGCACACCGGTTCAAACCACGCTGCTGCGCGCGCGCTCCGGTTCGTTGTTCCAGGAAATGCCCGACGGCCGGCTCGCCAATCTCTACATCGCCAAGCTCGTCAACAAGACGCACCGCGAGATCCCGGTCACGCTCAAGCTCGAAAACGTCGAGGGCTCGGTGCGCGCCCTGGGGAGATCCCTGACCCTCCCCGCCGAGTCGTTGGTCGAGGTCTCGGTGCTGATCGAACTGGCGGCCACCGAGGTCCCGGGCGGCCAACGCGCGGTGCAGGTGGGCGTTTACCACGGCGATCGCCGGCTGGAGCTGCTCAAGACCGTGTTCATCGGGCCGCGCACCCTCCGTCCCTCCGTCTCTCCATGAAAACCAACCCTCCCGCTTCGCCACGTTTTCATCCCTGGCCCTGCGGCATCGTGGCCGCGTTCGTGGTGTTCATCGGCGGGATCACCGCTCTGGTCACGACCGCCCAGCGTCACGGGAGATCCGAACTGGTCTCCGCCGATTACTACGACCGCGAGATCCGGTACCAATCGACGCTCGACGCGGAGAAGCGCGCGCTGGCCTACGACGCCGAGCTGCGCGTCGATTACGACGCTGCGGCCGGCTCGGTTCGATTGGGTCTGCCGCGCCACCACGCCACCGCCGGACTCGAGGGCTCGGTGGCGTTCTACCGTCCCTCCGGCGCCGCGCAGGACCGCACGCTGCCCCTGGCCGTGAAGGCCGACGGTTCGCAGGACGTCGCCACCAGCGAACTCATGCCGGGACCCTGGGACGTCCGCGTTCGCTGGAAGGCGGAGGGGCAGGAGTTCGCCTTCTCACGTCGCCTGCTGATCACCGCCCGCTGATGCATCTGGGAACTGCCTTGCTGCTCGGTTTGCTTGGAGGCGTCCACTGCGCGGGCATGTGCGGTCCGCTGATGCTGGCCCTGCCGTGGCTGGGGGCGTCGCGTGGTCGGGAAGTTCTCGGCCGGCTGGTGTATCAGGGAGGGCGGGTCATCACCTACACCGCAATGGGGTGGGTGGCGGGTTGGATCGGACGCGGTCTCCTGTGGGCGGGTGTGCAGCAGGGCGTCACGCTCGCGCTGGGCCTGCTGCTGCTGGCGAGTCTGTTCCTGGGGC
>CAZYJB010001158.1:0-1775 GCA_964647675.1 uncultured Verrucomicrobiota bacterium
ACGTTCAGGGTGCCGAACACCAGGGCGACGAAAAGGATGATCTGGATGCCGATGTTGATGACGTGCGCGTATTTGCCCATGGCCCTTGCGTCGTGACGCCGCGGAACCGTAGAAACTCGCGTGCCCGCCAAACAAGTGTCGAGTCCGGTATCCTGGCAGCAACTGCCGGGAGGGTTGCAGCGGTTTCTTTACCTGACCGCCTTCCTCACCGGCGCGGTCGTGCTCGTGGTGGAGATTCTCGGGGCCAAAATGCTGACCCCCTGGTTCGGGTCCTCGCACTTCGTGTGGACCGCCCAGATCGCCATCACACTGCTGGCGTTGGCGGCCGGTTATTACCTGGGCGGTTGGGCGGCGGACCGCTTCGGGCGGCTGTCGTTTCTCTATGCGGGACTCGTGGTGGCCGCGGCCTATCTCGCCCTCGTCGTCGTCATCCGCGCGAAGCTGGCGGCGGCCTGCCTGGATCTGAATCTCGCGCGCGGCTCGATCGTGGCGTCCCTCGTCCTGTTCTTCGTGCCGTTGACACTTCTGGCGGCGACCGGGCCGTTCTTCGTGCGGTTCCTCACCCGCTCGGTGGACGGCGTGGGGCGCACCGTGGGGCGGTTGTCCGCCCTGGGAACGGTGGGCAGCGTGGTCGGGGTGGTGCTGACCAGTTACGTGCTCGTGCCATACGTGCGCGAGTCGCATGCCATGTTCGGCACCGCGGCGGCGCTGGCCGTGTTGGCCGGGGTTTATTTCGTCGTCTGGGGTTCCGGCGAACCGGGCGGGGGCGTGGCGGTGGCGGCGCTGGCGGTGGGAGCGTTGCTCGCGCTGGTCGATTGGCGGCGCGGCGGCGACGCGAAGTTCGAACGGCACGTCGAGGTGGCGCGCGCCAATTCACACTTCGGCTCGATGCAGGTGCTGGAGTCGAAGGACGGCCGGCGACGCTATTATCTGAATGATTTCCTCGTGCAGAACACCTACGACCCGGTGGAAAAGCGCAGCCTCTCGATGTTCACCTATGCGCTCTACCATCTCTCCCGCGGATACACTCCTGCCGTGCGTTCGGCGCTATGCCTGGGCATGGGGGTAGGCATCGTGCCGGGCCTGATGGCGCGCGACGGCGTGGTGGTGGAGGTCGTGGAGATCAATCCTGCGGTCGTGCCCCTGGCGACCCGCTGGTTCGATTTCAATCCCGCCGCGGTGCGCTTGGTGATCGACGACGCGCGGCATTTTCTGCGCGTCGCCACCAACCGTTACGACACCATCCAGCTCGACGCGTTCCTCGGGGATTCCTCGCCGTCGCACCTGATGACCCGCGAGGCCTTCGGCGAGATCGCGCGACTCCTTAATCCCGACGGCACGCTGGTCATCAACGCCTTCGCCGATTTCAAGGACGGCTGGGATTTCTTCGGCACTTCGCTGCACAAGACGCTGGCTGCGGTGTTCAAGGAAGTGCGCGTGCACGTCTCGCCCGGTGGCAACACGTTCTTCGTGGCCTCCAACCGTTCGCCGCTCAACTTCACGCCGCCGGCCTCGCTGGACGGGGTGCATCCCTGGGTGCGCCCGGACCTCGAAGCCGCCCTCGCGCGCGCCACGCCGGTGGAGGCGAATCGCGGCCGAGTATTGGAGGACGACTTCAACCCGGTGGATTACTTCGACGCCGCGAACCGCGAACGCACCCGCCGCACCCTGGCCCAGGGCGCGGCGACCTGGTGAAGATCGGAAGGGAGGCACTGGTCCTGTATCCTGCCGGAAATGGAGCCTCCACTGGGGTTGGAGTCCCTGGCGCCTTCCCT
>CAZYJB010001159.1:0-1774 GCA_964647675.1 uncultured Verrucomicrobiota bacterium
TTGTCGTCCGGGCCGAGCTCGATGGGACCGCCGAAGCCACCGCGTCGCGGGCGCGGCGCCTCGCCCGCCTGGGCGGACGAGGTCGCCGCCGCCGCGCCGACCCGCGTGGCGACGAACTCCTGGGTGCCGAATTCCCCGACCTTTCGGGTGAACGCGATCCCCTGGGCGCCGAGCTTGCCGGTGTAATCGACGCGGATCTCGTTGTCCTGGAACCGCCGCATCTCGAAGAAGGAGAGTGTGTCGCCGGTGAGCTTTGCTTCCTTGAACTCCACATTGCGCTGCTGATCCTGGGCTTCGGCGACGGCCGTCGCGCCCAGCTTCCCGTCCTGCACGGCGAACTCGAAGACGTACTTCTGGCGTCCGATCAGCGAGTCGAACTCGCCCTGCCACTTGCCGGAAGGATCCAGCGCGCGGGACGCGGCTGCGTCACGGCGCGCGACCAGTTCCTCGGTGGCGATGTCCCCGACCTTGCGTGTGAACTTGATTTCATCGCCCGCGAGCTTGCCGGTGTACGAGATGGTGATGTCGTTGCCCTGGAACTCGAACATCTCGACGAACGTCACCGTATCGCCGGTGAGCTTGCCGTCCTTGAGTTCGACCGTGCGCTTGTTCTCGCCGTTGATGTCGCCGGTAGCCTTGCCGGTGACCTTGTCGCCCTCGGCTTTCAGGTCGTAGACGTACGACTGCTTGCCGACCTGCGTATCGAACACGGCCTTCCATCGACCAGTGAGGTCGGCCGCGTGGAGCACGCTTGCGGCACACGCCAGGGCGAGCGTGACGCTGATGGGAACGAGTCGGGTTTTCATGGGCTGGAACAGGGAATAGAGGTGCGTGGTGCGAAGGATCTCCTGATGCGCGAGCGGCGTCACTCCCGGAAGAGGAGAGGGGCGAGTTCGCGCAGGCTGCGCCGCCAGGACTGCCACTCATGGGCGGTGTCGGGGGAGACGTAGAAGTGGCTGTTGATGCCGGCCTGCTTGAGCGCCTCGGTGTTGGCCTTGGGGTCGCCCCCGGGACTCGGGCGGTTGCCGCCGAGTTCGCGGCTGCCGTAGCTGACGAACACCAGCTTGTTCCTCGCCTTGAACGCAGCCAGGTCGGCGATGTTCGTGACCGCGATGCTCCCGCCGCTGAACAGGCCGATGTGCGAGAAGGTATCGAGGTTGCGCAGGGTGATCGTCTTCGTCTCCATGCCGCCCATCGAGAGACCGGCCATCGCCCGATGCGGTTGATCGGCGAGCGTGCGGAAGCCGGCGTCGATGAACGGAATCAACTCCCTGACCAGCACCGTCTCGAAGGGGCGGATATCAAAGTCGCGCAGTCCCCCCATCCGGGTTTCGTTCGTCATGCCGTAAATCATCACGATGATGAACGGGCGCGCTTTGTTCTCCGCGATGAGGTTGTCCATGATCTCCCGAGCCCGGCCCTGGGCGCCCCAGCCAAATTCGTTCTCACCCCACCCGTGCTGGAGATACAGGACCGGATACCGCCGGTCCGGGTGCTGGTCGTAACCCGGCGGCGTGTAGACGAACGCGCGGCGCATGGAATCGGTGCTCTTCGAGTAGAAAAAGGTCTCCCGCAACTGGCCCTTGGGCACGTTCCTCACGGCGTAGAAGTCCTGGTCCCGCGCCGGGACCTCGACGGCACTGCCCCAACGTTGAGCGCCGAAGAACATCAGGCTGCTGGGATCCGGAACCTCGGCTCCGTCGATCTTGAGCAGGTAGTAGTGGAACCCCTCGTCCAGGGGCCGCGTGGTGCCGTACCAGGCGCCGTCCTCGCC
>CAZYJB010001160.1:0-1772 GCA_964647675.1 uncultured Verrucomicrobiota bacterium
CGACGCTCGATCCTGGCCCCGACGGGGCCGAAGGAGACAGCCCAAGGCGCAGCCTTGGGTCTTCGTGTCGGAGAGGTGCGCAGGCCTGAAGGGCCGTCAGGTCGTCCACCGTGCGTCCCTTCAGGACGCCCTTCCCTTTTTCATTCATCCCTCAACCCAGGGCGTTCCGCCCTGGGCTTTCGCCTCGCGGGGCCTTGCCCCGCCCGACCACGTCTATCGTAGCCGTCGCCTCCACGGCGACGGCTACGGACTGCTCGGCGCCGCGAGGTTCACTTCCCGGGCGCCAGGCGGGACCTCCACCACCGACTCCCGGCCGCCGGGCCAGCGCACCCGCACCGCGGTCAGCGGCGTGGGTTGTGCCAGCACGCGCACGGCACCGTCCTGGGACAGGTAACCACCGCCCCCGTGAATCTCCTGAACCGGCCCCAGCGATCGCCGTGGCGCCCCTGAATCTGCGCGCCGTAAGCCAGCGGATTGCCCCGTGGACCGGTCAGCCGCACCCGCACTCCGGCGCGTTCACCCTGGTTGCGAAACAGCCGCGTCGCCGCCCCATTCTCGGCCACCGCCAGATCGAGACGACCGTCCCCATCGAAATCCGCCGCCGCCGCGCCGCGTTGTTCGCCCGCCAGTCGGATCCCCGCCTCCGCCGGTTCCAAGGCCCGAAACCCGCCGGCGCCATCTCCGAGCACGAGGCAGCCTGAACCCGAATCAAGCCGGCCAATCTCGTAACGCGTGGTGTTGAGATTCTGCGCGGTGAACACATCAGAGTGCCCATCCCCGTCGAAGTCGCCCACCACCAACCCGAACACCGGCGCGCGTTGGACGGCGGGAGGAAGGGGCAGTGCCTGGAACACGCCGCCTCGGTTGAGAAAGACCATCGAGTCCAGCGTGGTCGCTTGAACCCGGCGACTCAGCACCACCCGATCACCCAGGACCTGATCGACGCTGGCGACGCTGTACGACTTCTGGTCGGGGAATCGTTCGTGCAGGAACGGCAACGAGGCCACCAGGGCCGGCATCTGCAACCGCGGCACCAGCGTCGCACCCGCGTACTCGGTCTCGATCACCTCCATCACGCCGGGCTGCGCGAGTTCACCATGGACGAACACCAGCGGACGCTCCGCCGACGCGCGGTACGGGCCGTTGCGTCCGAAGTTCGCCGCGACGAGATCCATCCGCCCGTCGCCATCGAAATCCGCGGCCGCCACCGACCGCCACCATCCGGTAAAAGTCGCGAGTCCGAGCGCTTGCGTGATCTCCACCAACCGCGCGCCGCGCCAGTCGAAGACCCGGACGGGACCCCATTCACACGCCAGCACCAGCTCGCCGTCGCCATCGCCATCGAGGTCCGACCACACCGCGCCATTCACGATCCCCAGGTTCTCCAGCAGGACGCTGTTGCGCGCATCGAACGTCCATCCCTCCGGCGTGGCACGAAAAAGCCGGGAAGGAGCCCCCAGCGGATATCGACCCGGCACCACGCCCCCGCCCACGAACAAGGCGAGGCGCCCGTCGGAAGCCGGGGCCCCGATCGCCAGCGCACTCGCGTTGGTCATTCCGGGCGCGACATCGCCCAAGGCTTCACTGCCTCGTCCCACCTGCACCACCGCCGTCACCCCAAGCGAACCTTCATACCCGGAGCGCGCCAACAACAGGGTGCGCCGACCGGACGGATCCACCCAGCCGGCCATCCCCGTCGAGTCCACCCTGCCGCCCGCCATCGATTCCGGCCCGGCGAAGCGGCCACGCCCATCGGACTTCAAAAATGCCGC
>CAZYJB010001161.1:0-1771 GCA_964647675.1 uncultured Verrucomicrobiota bacterium
CGACCGGAGACCGGCGCGGACGGCGCGTTCGGTGTCGTTCAACCGATCGTCCGCTTCGCACACGCCCAGCGCCATCTCGTAGGCCAGCAGACGCGACTCGGCCGACGTGAGATCGGCGCAGAGCCCGGCGACCGAGACCTGGCGCAGCAGCACCTGCCGGTAGAGCTCCAAGGCCTTGAGATTGGGATTCTTGAAACCCTCCACAATCTCGCGGATGCGATCGCGTTCGAGATCCGACTTCGAGCCGTCGGCAAAGGCGGCCATGAGACAGAGTCCAATGAGGGCGCGTTGTTCCGTGTCGTTCATGAATGTTTTTGGACGATGACCGGCTCCCCGGTCCAGGGGGTGTGCGGACTGAACCGGCGCAGCCTGCGCGAGGTTGCATGAAAATCAATGCGCGCCTGGAACTGCACCCTTGCGCGCCGGCCGCGTCGAGGGTTCCCTTGCCGGCCTTATGCTGCGCGCCGGCATCGTCGGCTTGCCCAACGTGGGCAAGTCCACCCTTTTCAACGCTGTCACCCGAACCCGAAAGGCGGAGGCGGCCAATTATCCTTTCTGCACCATCGACCCCAACATCGGCGTTGTCACCGTGCCGGATGACCGCCTCGAGCCCCTGTCGAAGGTGGCCAAGACCCAGGTGATCATTCCCGCCGCGGTCGAGTTCGTGGACATCGCGGGCCTCGTGAAAGGCGCGGCGCAGGGCGAGGGGCTCGGTAACAAGTTCCTCAGTCACATCCGCGAGGTGGACGCGATCGTCCAGGTGGTGCGTTGTTTCGAGGATGCCGACATCCACCACGTCGCCGGAGCCATCGATCCGATCCGCGACATCGAGGTGATCAACACGGAGCTCATCCTCGCCGACCTCGAGAGCGTGCGGAAGCGGCGCGAGCGTCTCGCCAAGGACGTGAAGCGGGGTGACAAGGCCGCGAGCGCCGAGGACGTCGTCCTCGCGCGACTGGAGCCCCATCTCGACTCGGGGAAGCTGGCCTTGACCTGCGAACTGACGCCCGAGGATCGCGCGATCTCGAAGGCGTTCTGCCTGCTCACCGACAAGCCCACGATCTTCGCGGCGAATGTGAAGGAATCCGAGCTGGCGGCGGCGGACTCGAATCCGCACGTGCAGAAGGTGCGGCACTACGCCGAGACCCACATCGGTTGTGAAACGGTGGTCATCAGCGCGCAGATCGAGAGCGATCTCGTCGACCTGGCGCCGGAGGAGGCGAAGCAGTTCCTGGCCGAGTTGGGCGTCAAGGAGTCCGGCATCGGCCTGTTGATCCGCGCCACCTATCACCTGCTCGGCTTGCGCACGTACTTCACGGCGGGCGAAAAGGAGGTCCGCGCGTGGACGATTCGTGCGGGCGACACCGCGCCGAAGGCGGCCGGGGTCATCCACTCCGACTTCGAGCGAGGGTTCATCAAGGCGGAGACCGTGGCTTACGAAGATCTGATGAAGTGCGGCTCTGTCGCGATCGCGCGCGACAAGGGCCTGTACCGGATGGAGGGCAAGGAGTACGTCGTGAAGGACGGCGACGTGCTGTTGTTCAAGTTCAACGTGTAGGGAGGTCGCCGCGTCCCTGCGGCGCCGGGAGGGCGTTCCTGGTAGACGCGGGCGTGCAGCCCGCGCCGATCGGCATGGTTAAAACACGGTGCTGAAGCAAGCGAGCGCGGCCTGTACGGCCACGGCTACGAAATGCGCGGCTCGGCAGAGACGCCTCGCGCCACCTGCCGTGTGGGGTGCAGCAAACGTGGGGCGCCACGTCCCGGTGGCGCC
>CAZYJB010001162.1:0-1771 GCA_964647675.1 uncultured Verrucomicrobiota bacterium
GCGCACCAGCACGCCGCCCGGAGGCGCCGTCGGAAGCGGTACCTCCTGCAGTTCGAGCCGGCCGTCCTGGTATTGGGCAATCTGGCGCATCGCGATGAGACCGATCACGAACGCGCCTCCCGCGGCGCCGTCCGGATCGCGCGAACCCTAGGCGACGCGTTCCGCGGAGGCGACCCCGTTCCTGAGTGCCGCCCGCGCCTCACAGCCGGCTCACGAGCCAGCGGTGCTTGCCGCGCGGCGTGCGCTCGGTCTCGCGCACTTCGCGGAAGGCGAACTCAAAATCGTCGCCCAGCTTGCGCGCGATCCCGGTGCGCAGCGTGTCGAGGCGCGAGGTATGAAAGGCGGCCGAAGGCACATAGCGGAACTCCGCCACGCCCGGGGTGTCCTGGTAAAACTGCACGGCGTACAGGCCTTCAAAAAGGTCGTCGTGCATGTTGAAGGCGGTCAGCGAAATCCGGCGCCCCCCGCGGCTCACGAGGAACTCCTGCTCGCGACCCGCCACTTCGGACACCGCGGCCCAGGGAAACTCCAGTTCCCCGTCGCGGCCAGGATCCGCGAGCCGCACGTAATCGCCGGTGCGATAGCGGATCAATGGCATGGCGACGTTGTGAAAGCCGGTGCCGATGACCTCGCAATAGCCTTCCGCATCCGGTTCGCCGAACTCGACGTATCCGTAGGTGGGCCAGAAATAGAACAGCTCCGAACGCCGGCCTTCCGCGGCCAGCACGACGCGCTCCGAATGGCCGTACCACCGGAACACACGGCATCCAAAGACCCGCTCGAGGAGTCGCTTCTGCGGCAGCGTCAGGCGCTCGGAACCGGCCAGCACGCACCGCAGCGGCGTGCGCCACGACTGCCCCGCGCGCTCGAGGTACTCCGCCAGTTGGAGCGCCGCGGACGGATACGCATGCAGCACGTCCGGACGAAACCGCTCAATGGCCTCGAGGTACTCCGGCAGGCGCTCCTCGGTGAGGTGATAGCTCGACAGCATCAGCCAGTCGCGCGTGGCGTCGTAACTCTCGATGCGCCCCAGCGCGCGGTCGGAGGTCACGTGCCCGCGGATCACCGCCAGCCGCGCGCCGTCCGTGTACCCGCCACGCCGCCATTGCGCCTCGAGAAAGGCCTGTTCCTTGGGACGACTCACGCCCTTCTCCAGGTAGAATCCCACCGGCACACCCGTCGAGCCGCCGGTGGTGATCGACAAGCGACGATTCGCAGGCACGGCCGTCGACGTCATCTCGTCGCGGTGTTGTTGGAGGTCGGATTTCCCGATCGTGGGGCAGCGCGAGAGATCGTCGAGGCTGCGCAGGCTTTCGGGGTAGAACTTCGCCTCGGCGAACCGGCGTTGGTAAAACGGGCACTCGTCCGAGGCGCGCACCAGCACGCGGCGCACCTCGCGCAACTGATACTCAGCGATCTCCTCCGGGCTCCACGATTCGCAGTCCGCTGCCAGCCGCTGGAACTCGCCGAAGCGCGCGCCGAGTCGCAGGCGCTGCGGCAAATGACGGTAGGTCCAGCCCAGCGCGCGCTTGGCGCCGTGCGGCAGTCGCTCGTAAAGCGACAACAGCGGGTAAAGGCGATCCTCGAGACTCATGCCGGTTGGGAGAAAGCAGGCCCGCGACGTTCCCGCGGTGCGCCGCGTACCCTCCTACGAACCGGCCCGGCGGCGCAATCCGCAGCACTGCGACCAACACCCGGCTTCCCCAGCGCGTGCCCCACCGGCATGCTGCGCGCGACATGAAGCCGCACTGGTCCGGAGTCTTTCCCGCCA
>CAZYJB010001163.1:0-1770 GCA_964647675.1 uncultured Verrucomicrobiota bacterium
GGGGAGGAGCGGCCGTGAACCCGCAACTTGAGCTCACGCGCGGCGCGTTGCCGTTGCTGCGGTGAGAGCTCCACGTGCTGTCGAACATCCCATTCGTCCGCCGCCACAAACCCTCTAGCCTTGTTGACGGTCCGCTCCATGTCCGGAGGCTACCAAGTGGAAGAACGCCAACCACGAAAAAACGGGGCGGATGCCTCCTCCGTGGCGCCAACTGGAGTGTCTGACCGGCGCGTTCGTGGGTCATGTGGAGCGCCGCCAACTTGCGCAACTCCTCATAGACCAGGGGCAGCAAATCCTCCGAGGCGTTCGCATCCCCGTGTTCCATGGCCTGGAGGATTCGTGTCACGTCGCCGGTCATGGAAAGAGCCTACCACGCCGAGCCCGCACTCTGAAAGGCGACTGTGGATGCCGCAGTACGGGAGGGCGGACCCAAGCGAGTCTCGGAGCTAGTGGGGGCCTGAGAGGGTCGTTTGGTCACCCGCTCAAGGAGCGCTTGGGAGATGCCTTCCAAAGGTGAAACGTGAGCCGAAAAGTCCGTCCCCGTGTGCTACACTTTTTGCTACAGTATGCCCTGTTTCTCGACGGCCCTTGGGAGTCGGAGGCTGGATCAGGTGGAATGCGATTTGAGCCAATACTGACGCGGGTTTGCGCGGTGTTCGGTGAAACTTTTTGAAGGGCTCGGAAAGGGCAATTTTTGCAATTTTAAGTCCCCTGTGTCTGCCATTTCACCACATCGGCGGCGGTGGGACGCTAGCGTCCGCAAACCGATGGTCGCAAGCGACGCGTGTGCGGGCTTTCGCAAGGCACCGGCACCTTCATCCCACGTCTCACCACCGAAACCCCGGGCGGCCGCAAGAAAAGGGTCTGGCACGCCCTCAAGGACGCGCAATCCGTGCCGGAAGCCCGACAGGCCATGACCGACCTGGAAACCCAGCGCCGGCAGTCTGCCCGCATCACACGCGGTGAGGCTCCGCGCTTCGCCGATTTCGTGGCCCGGTACACCGCCGGTCCGATGGTCACCATGCGGTCCTCCACCCAGGCCAATGGGGTCAACGGGGTCAAGGAACGACATACAACATTTAGTTCAGCTCCCCGAGTTCGCCGGAAGCCGGCTTCATTGGCTCCGCCTGCAGCGCGACGCGATCTGGCGGGAGCGCGGAGCAGGGGGGCCGCCCCGGATCGAAGTCGCAAGGCCCGCGACGATTGCCGCATGGAGTCCGTGCTCCAGTCTTGCCGAAGTTGTGTCAGAGGGCGGTCAAAACCAGCCAGTGAAGGGCGCTTCATAACCAGCCGCAGACTGAGGTGAACAAGAGCATTGCCGCATGGTGACCGAGTGGGGGCCGTCGTGGTGGATGAGCCACCTCTGCGTGAGCCCCTGCGAAGCGATGAAGAAGCTGGAAGCGAAGGTCTCCCGCCCGTCGACCAAATGCGCCGAACCAACGGAAATCGCTAGTCCCAGGCCCTCGACCGCTTGGACGCATGGAAGGAGCGGAATGAAACCAGGGGTTGAGCCGTTGCGGGACCTCGCCAGCCGGAGCCAAGCGCTTCATTGGAGGAGGTAACGGCCTGTCTTCAAGGTGCCCACGCGCTTCACCAGGCCCGCCTGGAGCAGCGGTCGCAACAAGCCCATCGCGCCCTGATTGGAAACTTTGAGCGCAGCACGCACCTCCGCCGGGGTCATGCCACCGCTCTGACCCAGCAACTTCAGCAACTGCTCCTGGCGCGGACGTAGCACCAGCTTCAGCCCCGCCGACCGCACCGAGAGCTGTC
>CAZYJB010001164.1:0-1769 GCA_964647675.1 uncultured Verrucomicrobiota bacterium
CCCTGACGCAGTGTCCGGCGTGCAAGAAACCGGTGCGCAAAATCATCTCGAGCTTCAACACCCCGTCGATCTCGAAGCCGCTGTCGATCACGGACGCCAAGAAGGCGGGGTTCACCGTGCTCAAGAAAGTCGGGCGCGGGGAATACGAGAAGCAATAGGCGCGCGAGTGCGCGCCGCGCGGAGGTGGAGCCATTCCTTTCCCTGGTGTACCCGGGGTAGGCCTGCGGCCAACCCTGGGCGGTGGATCGAATCCCTTCGGGATTCTCGGAGTTTGGCCCTTTCCTCGGGAGCTTCGCTCCGACTCGCCAGACGGAGCCGGCGAGCCACCCTTCGGACCGTGCCGGCCGGATCTATGAAGCGGACGGGGACGGCGGCTCGTTGTCCTCCGGCCTGGGCGAGGCGTGTGGGCTGGCCGCGAGTTGCCGGAGGCCGTCGACGGAGTAGGCGAGACCGGAGAGTGCGGTCGCCACCGCCGTGGCGATTTCGAGTCCGCTCCGCCAGCGCGGGTCGAGATCGAGCAAGGCCATGCCCACCACCACCATCTGCAGCACCGTGGCCAGCTTTCCGATGAACTGGGGCTGCACCCGCGCCTGGCCGCAACTGAAGTGGATCGCCGCGAAGCCGAGGAAGGTGATGACCTCGCGGCTGAGGATGATGGCGATGAGCCAGAACGGCAGCGGTTGCAGGCGCTGGAATCCGGGCAGACTCAGGAGGATCAACGCGGAAGCGAGGAGGAGCTTGTCTGCCAGCGGATCCAGCACCGCGCCGAGCCGGGTGCGTTGGTTGAACCGCCGCGCGATCCAGCCGTCGATGCCATCGCTGACGGACGCCACGAGGAACAACGCGAGCGCGATCCAACGATGCGTTTCGACGCCTGAATGGCGGTAGTACAACACCTCGACCACGAAGACGGGGATCACGAGGATTCGCGCGATGGTGACCTGGTTGGCGAGGGTCATTCTCATACCGCCCGGTCGGAGGCCGGATTCGTTCGCGGGAAGCGCAGTTCGTAGCCTTGCCGGCCGCGGTGAAGCCGCACGCGCGTCTCGAAAGCATTGCTGAGCTGGCGTGAGGTCAGGGTCGTGGCCAGAGGGCCGGCACTGGCGATGCGGCCGCGCGCCAGCACGAGAGCATGGCCGAACGCCGGCGTGATCTCCTCCACGTGATGGGTCACGAAGACGACGGACGGCGACGCGCGGTGCGCGAGGCGATCGACGAAGGCGACGAAATGCTGGCGCGCGACGGGGTCGAGTCCGGCGCAGGGTTCATCGAGAATGAGAACTTCGGGGTGGGCCATGAGCGCGCGCGCGATGAGCAGCCGCTGGCGTTCGCCTTGGGAGAGGTAGGCCCAGGGGCGTTCGGCGAGCGCCAGGGCATCGACGCGTTCGAGCAACTGCCGCGCCTCGCGCACGTCGCGCGGCTTCGGCGTGTCGCGCACGTCGATGGCGGCGTAGCGCCCGCCGACGACGATCTCGAGGCCGGGTTCGTCCTCGTGGAAGAGTTGCCGCAGGCTCGAACTCACCAGGCCGATGCGCCGGCGCAGCTTCGGCCAGTCGGATTCGCCGTAGGTTTCGCCCAGCACCCGCATCGTGCCGCCGGTGGGCGTGAGGTAGCCGGTCAGCGCGGCGAGCAGCGACGTCTTGCCGGAGCCGTTGGGACCGAGGATCACCCAGTGCTCGCCGCGGCGCACGGTCCAGTCGATATCGCGCAGGATGGGGAAGCCGCCGCGCGTGATGTGCAGGTTCTGGACTTCGAGGACGACGGGGCCG
>CAZYJB010001165.1:0-1761 GCA_964647675.1 uncultured Verrucomicrobiota bacterium
AGCATCAACAGCCACAGCAGCGTCCACGTCGAGGCACCCTTTGGTGGATTCAAGCAGAGTGGGCTCGGCCGCGATCTCGGGATGGGCGCGATGGAGGGATACACCGAACTCAAGAACGTGTACGTCGCGGAGTCCTGAGTGGCAGCTCAATCCGTCGGATTCGGGGCACGGAGGAGTTCGGCATTGCCTTGCATGACCTGATTGACGGGTAATCCGCGCACCGCGCATGGGCACCCTTTTGTACAGGCAGTGGGGATTTCGTACCCTGGTCGTGGCCGCTGTGCTGGGATGCGCGGAGGCCATGCCGGCGGCGGAAGCGGTGGCACCGGCGACGGAAACGTCCAGCAGGACGGCGCCGGCGCCTTCCAACGCCGCGCTCGAGGCGCTGCAACGATTGAAGGGCCTCGATCTCGAGGCCAATCCCACCCTCAAAGCAGCGGTGCTCCGCGTGGTGGAGGGCACCCGCGGCACACCGGCCTTTGTGGAACTGGTCCGCGACTTCCGTCTTCCCGACCAGCAACCGGGATTGCTCGACGTGGCAGAACGCGTTCCCGAAACCACGGCGGCTGCCGAGGCCGTGAAAATGGTGCTGTCGGGTCCGTCCGGCACCAACGTCCTGTCGGACGCTCTCCGGGACGCCGCCCCGGCGCGTCGACGCGCGCTGCTGACCGCGCTGTCCAATGCCGCCGATCCGGTGGCAGTGCCGCTGCTTTCGGCTGCCGTGGTGGCGCCCGCCACCTCGACGCCCGATCGAGCGCTGGCCATCCGCGGCCTGGTGGGAACCGAACCGGGGGCGAAGGCACTGCTGGTCCTGGGTCGGGACGGAAAGCTCGACGACGCGGCGCGTCAGACCGCCGGCATTCTCCTCGCCCAGTGCCGTTGGCCCGACGTCCGTGCCGAAGCGTCCAACATGTTTCCCCCCCCGCAGGGACATGACGGCCAACCGCTTCCTCCGATCGCCGAGCTCGTGAAGCGTTCCGGCGATCCGGCGCGGGGCAGGGAGGTGTTCCGCGCCGAACAGGCCGCCTGCATCCAATGCCACCGCGTCGGCGACGAAGGCGTCGACTTCGGTCCGGCGCTGTCGCAGATCGGCACGAAACTCGGGAAGCAGGCGCTGTACGAATCGATCCTCGATCCCAGCGCAGGCGTGGCGTTCGGCTTCGAGGGCTGGTCGATCGAGACGAAATCCGGCGACGAACTCTTCGGCCTGCTCGCCAGCGAGACACCCGAAGAACTGGCCATCAAACAGCAGAGCGGCGTGGTGCTTCGGGTGCCGAAGGCCGACGTTGCGAGCCGACAGCAACAGCAGCTCTCGGTCATGCCGGCAGGCCTCGCGCAACTCATCTCCGTTCGGGACCTGGTCGATCTCGTGGAATACCTCACCACACTGCAGGCGCCGGGGGGCGCGACCAACGCCACACCGTGATCGTCGTTGCCTTCCTTCCACTGGCAGGATCCGGAATCGGGTGCACCGTGGAGACAGCCCCTCCGAGTCTCATGGTTCAGATATTCGCGCCCTGACATGAATCGTCGTTTTCCAACCCGCCGAAGCCTGCTGCTCGTCGCTCTCCTCCCGTTGTTGCTCGCGCCGCTCCCGGGCCTGGCCGCGGATCGCGCGGTGGCCAAACTCGAAGAACTCCTGGTTCGCAGCCAGGTGGAGCTCGAATCGATCCAGACGGACGCGGCACGCGCCATTCCAGCGGAGTTCCTGCGCGAGGCTCGGGGCCTGATCATCCTCCGGGAAACCCGGGCGGGCCTGAT
>CAZYJB010001166.1:0-1757 GCA_964647675.1 uncultured Verrucomicrobiota bacterium
CCCGAGAAGGCTTCGACGTTGCTGAGCGCGGTGTGACCGCGGCCTTCGATGACGATGGGATGGATGTCTTCCACGCGCGCACCGGTGTTCGCGATGATCGAGCCCTGCGCGATCTGCCAGTTCCGGTTGAAAGTGCCGTCGCCGATCTTGTGGATGCCGATGGTGACGCAATCCAGATTGAAGCTCGTCAATTGCCCGTAGGTGGCCGGCCCGAGGTAGGCGCCGCCGTAGGCCCCGAAGGTGAAGAGGTCCATCAGCACGGCGTTGTCGGTATGGTTGATGGCGAAGGTGAACGTCTTCTTCGCCACCACCGCGTCGATGACCGCCTTGGAATAGCCGCCACGAAAATACCGCAGGTTCGCAGGGTTCACATGGCAGTGCAGGATGCGCGGGATGTCGTAGCAGTAGTCCACCCGCACGAACTCGCCGCCCAGCGGATAGCCGTAACAGTGCTCGATGAGGATTTGCTCGCAGGGCCGTGAAGGGGCCGCGTTGAAATCCATCGCAAGATACTCCCCGTAAAAGGTGAGGCACGACAACGTGACGCCCTGGGCCGCCTCCGTGCGTGACACCTGGATGGTCGGCGGATAGGCGATGATTCTCGCGGGATCGGAGATCGTCTGATCCGGATACCAGAACTGCAGCCCGCGCACCTGGGTCGCGCCCTCGACCGTCAGAAACGCGTGCTCGGCATCACGGATGGCCAGCACGCTGCCCACCGGATGCGGGCGTTCGGGATGCCGCGTTCCGCGCCCGGTCGGGCCGTGCACACCCAGAAGCGAGACGTTGCGGCGGAGCACCACGCCGGACGCGACGGGATAGGGCGTGTCGCTGGGTGCCACCCACAGCGCCGCGCCCCGTTCGGCCGCCCACGCGATGCCGCGGTTGAGCGCAGCGGTGTTGTCCGCTGGGGCGTTGGTCGCGGCGAAGCCGAACTCGGCCAGGTCACGGCCCGGAGCCGCACCCGACGCCACCGTGTGGGTCAGCAACCAGGCGAGTGCGAGACTGGGTCCGCGACGGAATGAGGAGGTGATGCGGGAACCGTGCTGCATGGCGCCGAGCGCATCACAGCCGCGCCGCCCTCGCAACGTCGCCCTGCACCGACGACGCGCGCGCGACCTCCCGGACGCCCGCAAGGGGATCCGTGGAAAGCGCCCGCTCGTTGGCGGCACGGGGATACTCGATCACCGGTTCACCACGGATCATCACCGGTATCGCGGTGCGAGGTGCGCTGGGCCATCCACCAGATGTCGCGGTGATTGGCGCGTTTGCCGTCATCGAGCTTCGAGTAATCGGTGACGCGTGCATCGAGCGCCATGCGACCATTGCGCGGGCCCTCGACCCACTTGTGGATCTCGGCGTGCCCGTCGATGAACGACAATGCGGCGGCGTTGCCGTGAAATCCTGCCGGGTAATCGACCCAGCCCTGCTGCGAGGTTTTGGCGAAATCATCGGGCATGCGGAACCCGAACCCGCCGTCATTGATGCTCGCGGGATGCTCGTCGATAAAGACCCAGATCTGTGAGGAGCGCACGACGTCACTGTCGGATCCGAACACGCGCCACTTTCCCCCGGGGTTGGTCTCCGAACCGCCCACCAGCGCGGCGTCGAGCCAGTAGCCCATGGTCGGCCTGCCGGTGGGCCATGAACCGACCGCCTGGCTCATGGCCATGCTGCGGATGCGCGGCACGCGGCCGATGTTGGGCCGCTTCACAGTCGTCCAATCGCCGGGACACCGGTAGATGCCCACATCCTGC
>CAZYJB010001167.1:0-1756 GCA_964647675.1 uncultured Verrucomicrobiota bacterium
CCATCCTCGGCGGCACCAAGGCCTTCCCCGCCACGCAACCTTCCTGGCCCGTCACGTCGACGGTCGAAGAGCAGGCCATGCTCGGCGTGGTGCGGTCGCATCAGTGGTTCCGCGGCAGCGGCAAGGAGGTCACCCGTTTCGAGGACGCCTTCGCCGCCCTGACCGGTGCCAAGTGCTGCCTCGCAACGTCCTCCGGCACCGCCTCGCTCACCGCGGCGCTCGGTGGACTGGACATCGGTCCCGGAGACGAAGTCATCATTCCACCCTACACCTTCGTCGCGACCTACAACGCGGTCGTGCTGAACCATGCGCTGCCGGTCTTTGTCGATACGGATCCTGAGAGCTTTCAAATCGACGCCTCGAAGGTGGAGGCGGCGGTGACACCGCAGACCCGAGCTCTCCTGCCGGTGCACATCGGCGGGTCACCCGCCGACCTCGATCGACTGCTCGAGGTGGGACGCCGGCGCGCAGTGCCGGTGATCGAGGACGCCTGCCAGGCGCACCTCGCCGAGTGGCGCGGTCGCCAGGTCGGCACCTGGGGGCTCGCCGGATGTTTCAGTTTCCAAGCCAGCAAGAACCTGAACTCCGGTGAAGGCGGCGCGGTGCTGTTCCAGGATGAGACCTTCGCCGAGGCCTGTTATCGGTTCCATTACCAGGGCCGCGGAAGGCGGTTCACGAAGTCCGGACCCGACCTCAGCGGCACGCGCGGCACGAACCTGCGGCTGTCGGAGTTCCAGGCGGCGATGCTGCTCGCGCAAATGACGCGCGTGGAGGAGCAGTCGAAACGCCGGCACGAGAACGCCACCTATCTCTCGACATTGCTGCGGGAGATCCCGGGAATCCGGCCCGCGAAACTGCACGAGGGCACCACCCGCAGCGCGTGGCACCTCTACATGTTCGCTTATGACCAGACCCGGTTTGCGAACCTCGGGCGCACGCGCTTCCTGGAGGCGTTGTCGCGCGAAGGGGTGCCGGCGTCCGGCGGCTACGCGCCGCTTCAGCGCGACGCCTACGTCGCCGCGCTCGCGACCAACCGCCATTACCTGCGCGTCTACGGCGAAGGGCGCATGAAGGAGTGGCTCGAGCAGACGCGGCAGTGTCCGCAGAACGACCGCGTCTGCGCCTCGGCCGTGTGGTTTTCGCAGAACATGCTGCTCGGCTCGCGCGAGGACATGGACCGCATCGCGGACGCGGTGCGCAAGATCCAGCGCCACGCGGGCGACATCGCGAAGGCGTAGGAGCCACCCTCGTAGACGCGACCTTCGATAGTCGCGGGCGTGCAGCCCGCGCTCGAATGGCGTGGCGAATGCTGTCGCCGGAGGCGGTCGAGCGCCGCCTTGACGGCGGCGGCTACGAGGCGATCGCCCTTCTCCGGCCATCGCCCGTCGTCTATTCATGGCGCGTGGCATTTCCCCGGCCCTTTCCGTCGCGGCCCCGCGCCCTTTTCGTCCACCTCACGCTTTTGGCGACCGCACTCCTTCCGTCCACGCTCCTCGCTGAAATCGGGGCACGCACGGCGCCCGCGTTCCCCACGTACGAGGAACTGGCCACCGGGACTCATGCACCGCGCCTGCTGCCCGGAGTGGGACAGTTCGTCTTCAGCCTCTACGGCACGCCGGGTGAACCGGGTGCGGTCCGCGAACTGGTGGACGTCCTGCGCGATCGCTCGCTGGGCAATGGGTTCGATCCGGGGCCCGGACCGGCGCCCGGCCCCGAGAGCCGCACGGACCGCGAGTTCCCGCTGCCTCCCCACTCC
>CAZYJB010001168.1:0-1754 GCA_964647675.1 uncultured Verrucomicrobiota bacterium
CCGGCAGGGCACGGCCACCGACGAGCAGCGCTACCTCCGGAGGCAGGGCCTCGCGCAATCCCGCCAGTTCGCCCTCCAACCGAGGGTCGTCCTCGGGATAGACGAGGCTCAACGCAACGGCCCGGGCCCCACATTGGCGCGCCGCTCCGGCGATCTCCGCCGCGGGCAGGCTGGCCCCGAGGTACGTGACCCGCCAGCCAAGATCCGCCGCCAGCGCACCGACGAGCAGCGCGCCCAGTTCATGAACCTGACCCGCCGGCGTCGCCACCACCAGGACGGGCGCCTGCGCCAGCGATCCGAAAGGACTGGCCGCCTTCCCCAGGAAAACCCGGATCGCCGCCGTGGCGAAATGCTCATGCGCCGCGGTGAGTGCGCCTTCGCGCCACGAGTCGCCGATGGATCCCACCAACGGGGCGATGACCTTCTGCAGCAGTCCCATCGAACCCAACTGACTCGCACCGCGCTCGAGCGCGCCGTCCAGGGCGCGGGCGTCGAGGGACCTGATCGCGGCCAGGCACGCGTCCACGAGCCGATCGGCGGGCGGAACGCCGGTGGCGGCAGAGGCGGCAGGGGCTGAAGTCGCGGAGCCTCCGGGGCGTCGCGCGGCTTCGGCAGCCAACCGACGCAAGCGTTCAGTCGACAACCGCGCCACCAAACCAATGCTGTGCCCACCCTGCGTCAACTCCCGCAGCAGTCCCAGGCGTTCGATGTCCCCCTGATGGTATAAGCGCCGGTTGGTCGGGGTCCTCCGCGGCTCCACCACCCGATAGCGCTGCTCCCAGATCCGGATGACGTGCGCGCTCAATCCGGTCATGCGAGCGACCGCCTGAATGGGGTATTGGGCCTCAGCCATTTCCTACACAATAATTCCACACCAAGGCCCGCGAGGGCAAGCCCGGGCCTCACGACCACCGGCCACAAACGCCCAATTAACGGTGATAATCCACCAAAACGCTTCATATCGCACGGCACCCAAGACTGCTCGCACGCCATTTCCACAAATTTTTGACAAACCCAAAATTCTCGACATCTTCTACACAAGATCGCTGGGCGTCCCAAGGTCCAGCGAGTCCGTGGCAGACGGAAAGTCGGGCCACCCGGTCAGGCTCGGTGCGGCGAAATCGATGCGTCGGTTTCCGGCCCAGTTCCTGATCCGGGGGGACCGCTGACCACCGCCAACCAAGCACAACATCATCGACCGAACTGCATCATGAAAACGACCCGTATCCTCGCCCTCGTCACCCTGCTGGCCTCCGCGCTGACCGCGCCGGCCGCCCGCGCCAGCGATCATTCCACTCAACCTGCCGGTGACCTCGTCGCCGTGGCCTCCGGTGCTGGAAAATTCAACACCCTGGTCGCCGCGGTGAAGGCTGCCGGTCTCGTCGAAACGCTCCAGGGCAAAGGCCCGTTCACCGTCTTTGCGCCGACGGACGAGGCCTTCGCCAAGTTGCCCGAAGGCACGGTGGCGTCGCTGCTGAAGCCCGAGAACAAGGAAAAGCTGGTGGCGATCCTCACCTACCATGTCGTGCCCGGGAAGGTCATGGCCGCCGACGTGAAGACCATGAAGGCCAAGACCGTCAACGGCAAAGAGCTGAGCCTCAAGGTGGAGGACGGCAAGGTCAGCGTCGACGGCGCCAAGGTCATCAAGACCGATGTCGCCGCCAAGAACGGCGTCATCCACGTGATCGACTCGGTGATTCTCCCCAACTGATTCCTGCGGGCACCGATCGCAAGGCGGGGGGCACTCAGCCCCC
>CAZYJB010001169.1:0-1751 GCA_964647675.1 uncultured Verrucomicrobiota bacterium
GAGATCTCCGGGGAGACGATCATCTCGACCATGCCATCGCTGGTGATGAACGGCGTGACACGCAGGATGATGCCGACGGACTGGTAGGAGACCGCGTTGATCTGATTGCCGAAGTTGTCGTAGCGCACGTTGGTGATGAGCGGCACCTGTTGTCCGACCGTGATGGTCGCCTGCTGGTTGTTGCGCGCGAGGACGGAGGGGCGCGACAGCACCTCGGTTTTGCCCGCCTCGGCGATGGCGCGGAGCGTGGCTTGGAAGTCGGTGCCGAGGAGTTGGTAAATGCCGGCGCCGGGCGGGGTGGGGAGCGCACCCTGTTGAGCGAGACCGAAGATCTGGTTGATGCCGCCAGTGGTCGAGTTGCCCATGTTCTTCTGGTAGGAACCCTCGATCCCGATGTCGAGGCCCTTGCGGTAGGTGACCTCGAGGAAGACCACCTTGATGAGCACCTGCGGCGCCGGGCGGTCGAGGTTGGTGATCACCTGACTCACGTAGGAGGCGGTCTCCTCGTCGGCGACCACGATGAGTTTTCGCGTTTCCTGATCGAAGGTCACGGTGGCCCCGCCGATTTCCGTCGAAGCCGGATAATTCGCGGAGCCCGTGCCTGAAGTGCGTCCGCGTCCCGCGCCGGTGGCGACCTGGCCGTGCGCCAGGGTCGTGGCGAGGCCCAGGAGGGCGAGGGTCGCGAGGCAGGCGCGGAGGATGGAGGAGGTCATGGATTTGAAATGGGGCCGAGGAGTTGAAGCGGGCGGGGCGAAGTTCAGTTGCCGCCGAAACTGCGGTTGCCGCCCTGGCCGCCGATGCCGGTTCCCGTGCTCGTTCCGGTGCCTTGGTTCCGGCTCTGGGTCTGGCGGTTGTTGAGTTGGTTGGCGTTTTGCCGCTGCGAGTTCTGCGTGTTGCGGCCGGCCGTGGTGTTCTGGTTCGGGAAGAGGTTCTGGAGCACCTCCTGCACCGCCTGCGGGTCGGAGTTCTCGACCGAGTAGACGAAGACCTTCTGCTTGCGCGCCGGGTCGGAGTCGAGTTGCTCGAGCATCACGGCGATCTGTTCGATGAGATCCCGCGCCGCGCTCACGATCACCGAGCGCGTGCGCAGGTCGGGGACGGCCGTCACCTGATTCTGCTTCTGCATGCGCGCGCTCTGATCGGAGGCGCCACGACTGTTGCCACCACCGCCGCCGCGGTTTCCGCCGCCGAACGCTCCGCCTCCCCCGAAGGCCCCGCCGAAGCGGAGCTGTCCGCCCTGGTTGTTCTGCTGGCTGGTCGTCGGCGAGAACAGTTCGGTCAGGAGATCCGCCGTCTCCTGCGGATCGGCATACTTCAGGCGGAAAACGCGAAGCTCGGTGACTTCATCCACGCTGGTGTCGACCTGGCTGACGACGCCCTCGATGATGACCATCTGTTCCTCCGGCGCATTGACCACGACGGAGTTGCTGCGCTCGTCGGCGACGGCGATGACCTTGGTGGTGGGCGCGCGTCCGCCGGACGCGGAGTCACTATTCCCGCCACCGCCGCCTCCGCCACCCCCCCCGGTGGCGCCCGGGAATCCACCGCGGATCGCGTTGAAGAAGCGTCCGGCACCGTTGCTGTTGTTGCCGGCGCGGGAGGTCTCGGTGGTGACGAAGAGATCGCGGACCATGGTGGCGACGTTCTTGGCGTCGGCTTAGCGCAGGGTCAACACGCGCACCGACGAGACGCTGGCGATGGCGGGGTCGAGCGCCTGCACGATTTCGGTCCTGCGCCGGATGTGGGTCTGC
>CAZYJB010001170.1:0-1750 GCA_964647675.1 uncultured Verrucomicrobiota bacterium
CCATTACGGCGGTGGCTACCAGTCGATCGATTTCGGGCCGCCGGCCCGATTCGCCAGTCGGAGCCGGCGAGCCACCAGGCGCGCTTCGCCATTCCGCAGGTCTCCCAGGTCCCAGGCTAGTGCCCCAGCATCCACGGCCGCCGACCGCGGCGGCCGGCTTCGAACTTGCCGAGCTTCGGCACTTCGACCGCACGCGTCTTCGCCCTCGGGTTCTTCGATCGCGTACCACAGCCGCAACCGGAACCGCATTGATGCCGCTGGCGCACGGCGGGCTCGTGGCAGCTTTTCTCGTTCCGCGCGATGGCGGAGCGGATGCCCGGGGGCATGAGGCTCAGGTTGGGTGCCGTCACCTCGCGCACCGCGGCGAGGCGGCAGGTGGGACAGGTCGCCGGCTCGTCGCGCCGCGCCATCGGCCGCATCGCGGAGAACGTCCCGCAGCGTCGGCAGGTGAAGTCGTAGAAGGGCATGGGAACTCCGGGTGGGCCTACTTCGCCTCGGCGAGGTCGGTCTTGCCATCCACGAACTTCTTCGGACCCGACGCGTTCGGCAGGATGTCGAAGGCGAAGATCTCGGTGGGCAGGTAGAGCGTGGCGCACGCGTTGGGGATGTCGACGATGCCGCTGATGTGGCCCTCCACAGGCGCGGTGCCGAGAATGGCGTAGGCCTGCTCGCCGGTGTACCCGAACTTCTTCATGTACTCGATCGCGTTGAGACACGCGCGACGGTAGGCGACATGGGCGTCCAGGTAATATTGCTTGCCCTGTTCATCCACCGAAATGCCCTCGAAGATGAGATGCCGCGTGTAGTGCGGTTCGACCGGGCTCGGCTGGAAGATCGGGTTCACGATTCCGTATTTCTTCATGCCGCCCTTGATGAGGCTCACGCGCAGGTCGAGGAACCCCGCCATCTCGATGGCGCCGCAGAAGGTGATCTCGCCGTCGCCCTGCGAGAAGTGGATGTCACCCATCGAGAGCCCGCCGCCCTTCACGTACACGGGGAAGTAGATCTTGGAGCCACGACTCAGGTTCTTGATGTCGCAGTTCCCGCCGTGCTCGCGCGGCGGCACCGTGCGCACGGCCTCCTTGGCGGCGGCCTTGGCGGCGCTCCCCTTCATCAGGCCCATGTGCGCCGTCTCGGCGAAGGGCAACGCACACAGCGGCGGCACGCGGTCCGGCTCCGTGTCGAACAACTCCTTCTCCCGCTTGTTCCACACGTCGAGCAGCTCGCGCGAGGGCAGACACCCGATCAGGCCGGGATGGGTGATGCCCGCAAACTCCACGCCAGGGATGTGCCGCGAACTCGTGTAGAGCCCGCTGAAATGCCAGCACGCCTTGCGCGCGTCCGGGAAATGTTCGGTGAGGAATCCGCCGCCATTGGACTTCGCGAAGATGCCGGTGAAACCCCACGCCGACTCCGGCAGCACGCCGACATCGAGCAGGTCCACCACCAGCAGGTCGCCCGGCTCCGCGCCTTCCACGCCGACCGGACCCGAGAGGTAGTGCACCTTGGTCAGGTTCACGTCCCGCACGTCCGCGGCATCGTCGTCGTCGAAGATCTGGCCACCGGTCCAGTCCACGCACTCGACGCGGAACTCGTCGCCCGGCTTCACGTACGCCACCATCGGCAGGTCCGGATGCCACCGGTTGTGCAGCACCTTCTGCTTCTCCGGCGGGGTCTTGAAGTCCACTTTGATCAGGGTCTTGGCCATGGGATCGGGATCTTGGGGTTACAGTGTTGAGTGGGGAGGGAA
>CAZYJB010001171.1:0-1748 GCA_964647675.1 uncultured Verrucomicrobiota bacterium
GGGGCCGGACAGCGCGGGAGTACTGGGTGCGCCGGTTACCGGGTGGGCGTAGGTGGCGACATTGCCGCTGTAGAAGAGGCGGAAATTGGACTTGGAATGCAGGCGCAGGGAGGCGAGATCCAGCCCCGGCTTGGAGCGCACCTGCAAGGGCGTCACGAAGAGCTTGGTTCCTTCGACCCCGAGTGCACACAGCGCTCCGAAGTAGTTGGCCTTCCAGAAGCGCTGGGGGAAGTATTCGTCCGAGACGAAAGCGGGATGCACGCCGCGGATCTCGGTGGTGGCGGCGCCCGTGAGCGGGATCACGTTCTCGACGTCGCTATAGTCACCTCCGCGGTAACCGATGCCGCGGAGGGAGACACCCGGCACAGTGACGTTGCGGACCTCGAGTGGCAGCACCGGTTCGGCGGGTTGGACCACGATTCCGTCGGCGCCGGAGTACCAGACCGCCTGCACTTCTTCGGGGGCAAACGGATCGCCAGAGTCGCGCTCAGCATTCTTCAGCGTTATCTCATGGCGCGTGAAGGACGCGTTCACCGCGAGGTCGGCGTAGCGCAGTCCCAGCACCTGGCCGGCGGTGGGAGGAACGGAAGTGTATTCCTGGGTGGCCGCGATCACCGAGACGCCGGACGGGGCAGGCAGGCGCGCCCCGGGCAGGTTGTAGGAGAGCATCGGCAGGCCGAACAGGGTGGCTTGGAGCAATGCCTTCTCGTGGATTCCCCGGAGGTCGGCCGTGGTCGCGAGGTAATCCGCTTTGGCGCGCGCGAGGGCGCCGCCGAGGGTCACCGCGCCCGCGCCGGTGCGCAGGTTGCGGGTGAACTGCAGGTAGAGTCGCTCGCTGTATTCGAGGAAGTCCGTGTCACCATACTGGTAGCCTGTGCCGGCGATTAGCGTGATGCGTTTGCGGGCGCAGACCTGGGCCCAATCTGGCTGCATCGTGATGACCGGCAGGGCGTGCTGGTCGACGATGTTGTAACCGGAATGGCAGCCGGGGCTGTAGAACAGCACGTTCTCGAAGTCGGTCGGACTGTCGAGGAGCTCGGATGCCAGCAGGCGGGTGGTGAAGTCTGCGGCGAGGGCTCCAGCGGCATTGAAATGGCCGGCAAGAAACAGGATGTCGTGGCGGCTGGGAAGCAGCAGGGCGCGCAGCTCGTCGGCGCTCCAGGATTCCGGGTCGGACGGCGCGAGGTCGCGCGGCGCGATCAGGGTGTCGGGAGCCACGCCTGCCCCGGCGTGCCATTCGGTTGCCACCGCGGTCGCGGCATCGGCGAGGAAATCGTAACCGGAGACGAGCACGGATCCCGGATTCGGCAGCAATCCGCCGGGGGTCTTCAGGTAGGCGTCGAGCATGCCCATGATTTCGTCGGGAGACTCGACCAGTCGCCCGATCGCGAGGTCGGGCAGGGGAAGGCGTGAACCTTTGCGGTTCACTTCGCAACGCGACGCGTAGCGGTCCTGGGAGAGGAAGAAGTTCTTCCGCAGACTCGCCTGGGACGCGCTGAACTCAAAGACCGGCGGGATGTAGTCCTCCTCGGGCCCCAGCATGGCTTCGTCGGGATGCCGGTAGAACGGGATGACGTGGTCGCTGCCCACCACGACGAGGTACTCCAGAGCATTGCCTGCCCGGGAACGATCGATGATGGCACGGATCGCATCGGCGACGAGATTCTTCGCATAGGGGCAGTCGAAGTTCGCGTCCGCCTGCTGGTTGAAGAAACGGACCCACGGATCCTGTCCCACGTCGAGCACCT
>CAZYJB010001172.1:0-1748 GCA_964647675.1 uncultured Verrucomicrobiota bacterium
GCAGGTGGCCGAACCGCTGTTCGAGTTCTCGGGCGCCTGCGCCGGCTGTGGCGAGACGCCCTATCTCAAGCTGCTCACACAATTGTTCGGCGACCGGCTGCTCATCGCCAATGCCACTGGTTGCTCGTCGATCTACGGCGGCAACCTGCCCACCACACCTTACTCGGCCAATGCCCAGGGACGCGGGCCCGCTTGGTGTAATTCGTTGTTCGAGGACAATGCGGAGTTTGGACTCGGGTTCCGTGTCTCGATCGATCAGCAGCGGGACCACGCGCGGGAGCTGCTCCGGGGTCTGGCCGGCCGGGTGGGCGATGGACTCGCGCGACGGCTCCTGGTGAACGGCCAGAAGGATGAGGCGGACATCCATCTGCAGCGCGAGGACGTGGTTGAACTCAAGCGGCGCCTCGTGTCGCTCGAGCTTCCCGAGGCCAGGCGTCTGCTCACCTTGGCGGACCTGCTTGTGCGCAAGAGCGTCTGGATCGTGGGCGGCGACGGGTGGGCGTATGACATCGGGTTCGGCGGGCTCGACCATGTGCTGGCGAGCGGGCGCAACGTGAAAGTCCTCGTGCTCGACACCGAGGTCTACTCGAACACCGGTGGGCAGATGTCGAAATCCACGCCGCGCGGAGCGGTGGCGAAGTTCGCGGCCGGCGGCAAGCCGCATGGGAAAAAGGGTCTCGGTCTCATCGCCATGCAGTACGGGCACGTGTATGTCGCGTCGGTGGCCATGGGCGGCAAAGACGAGCACACGCTCAAGGCGTTCCTGGAGGCAGAGGCGTACGACGGACCTTCCCTGATCATCGCCTACAGCCACTGCATCGCCCACGGCATCGACATGGCGGGCGGCATGCGAAACCAGAAGGCCGCGGTGCAGAGCGGGCATTGGCTGCTCTACCGTTACCACCCCGACCGCCTCGCCGAGGGCCGGAATCCGCTGCAGGTGGATTCCGCACCGCCCCACCTTCCGCTCGCCGATTTCATGCGGATGGAAAACCGGTTTCGCATGCTCTCGAAGAGTAACCCCGATGCTGCGCAAGAGGCGGCCCGGCACGCGCAGGCGGATGTCCGCAAGCGGTTCGCGCTTTACCAGCATCTCTCGGGACGCGCCGTGGCACCGGTGGACATCGAAGCCTCCCATGCACCGGCCCCGGCGCGCGCGGTCGTGGATACCGAAGCCGGCTGAGTCCGGCGCACAAACACGTCCCCATCCAAGAACCCCTCATGGATCTCTCCACTACTTACCTCGGGCTCAAGCTGAGGTCACCGTTCGTCCCCAGCGCTTCACCGCTGTCCGAGGACATCGACAATCTCAAGCGTCTGGAGGACGCCGGCGCGTCGGCGATCGTGCTCTATTCAGTTTTCGAGGAGCAACTCCGGCTCGAACGGCTCGACCTGCACGACAAGCTCGTGCAGGGCACCGAAAGCTATCCGGAGGCGCTCAGCTACTTCCCAGAGCCGTCCGAACTCCTGATCGGCGGCGAGGACTACTTGAAGCACGTCGCACGCGCAAAGGCGGCCACGGCGATTCCGATCATTGGCAGCCTCAACGGGTCCACGCTGGGCGGGTGGACCAACTTTGCATGGCGCATCGAAGAGGCCGGCGCCGACGCGCTCGAGCTCAATCTCTACAGTGTTCCCACGAATCCCGACCTGCCGGGCGCCGAACTGGAGCGCCAGTACCTCGACGTGGTCCGCGCGGTGAAGGCCGCGGTGACCATCCCGGTGGCGGTGAAGGTCGGACCGTACTT
>CAZYJB010001173.1:0-1747 GCA_964647675.1 uncultured Verrucomicrobiota bacterium
CCCGGCGTAGGTGGTTTGGAGTTCGCCGCGCGACGGATGGTCGAGGCTGGAGTTCACGAGAAAGATCAGCTCGCCGTCGTCAAGCACGCGCCGGTGGTGAAACAGGATCCCTGCGTCGCCCGGGTTCCGATGCACGATGACCCGCTCGCCGGCCAGCCTCGCATGCAGGTCTCCGACCAACCGATCTTCATCCATGCGCTTCCACGAGCGCGCGAGGGGTGACCTCGCCTGGGGTTCGCGCAACCGGCCACTCATGCGGTCCGGCGGCTCACCGATCAGAACAACCACGCCGCCCGCGAGCGCGTAGTCATCCAGCAACTTCCACGTGCGCTCCTCGAGGTTCTCCGTGCCGCGCGGCAGGACCACCACCTCGTAGGCGGCCTGGCCGACCTTGAGGGTGGTGGCGGATGCCCAGCCGCGACGACCTGGCGGCGCGCCCCCCACACTTCCCTCCCGCGCCACGAGATCCTCGCAGCCCAGATCGTATTCCACCTGCGCTCCCTCGAGCCGCATGAGAAGCCGTGAGAAATCGTCGCCCAGCATCTTCAGCCGCGCCCCGTTTCCCTGATACATCCAGGCCGTCGTCGTCGGCTCGAGGATGAGCACGCGATTCTCCTGGCGTCCCTGGGAAAGCGCGGCGCACAGGCGCGTCACCACCGTGGCTTGCCCATGATACGCCGGCCACCAGGGGGCATGGGTCGAGAATGACTGCGGATGATCGCGTTTGCGCGCACCGCGAATCGTCACGTAGCTGAGATGCTCGTCCACCGTGTTGAGGCCCAGCACGAGCAGCCAGTCGGCAATCCGCTTCAAGTCGACGAACCGCAGGTCCCAGCCCGCCGCACCGTACGCCTCGACCAGGGTGCGCTCGCGTCCCAGCTGGTTCGCCACACTGGCCACCTCGCGCGCCATGCGCACGTTGCCGAACTGTGCATGCGTGCCCTCGGCGTACTGGTTCATGAGCACGTCGATCCCCGGACGATGCTGCCACGCCGCCATCGCCATGTTGTCCGGCACTCCCGACGTGTGCGGCCATTCGTGATCCCAATAGTGGCCCGTGAGTTCCAGGCCGCGCTTCTCGCAGGCCTCGAAGTACGGGCGCGCCCAGCGATCGACGAACAGCTCGTGCAGGGTGGCATGATAATGATGCCGAATGCGCCGCCAGTCCCCGACCTCGGCGACCAGCGATGGCAGATGCTCGGGCAACCGGATCCCCCAGCGTCCGGCAAACAGCTCGGGCAGGTCGGCACACCAGGGCAGCCCGCCCGCCGGCCGTATGTTCGGCTCGTCCGAGAACACGCCTGGGATGCGGCGTCCATACTCCGACGCCACCTGGCGGTCGTAGGCGCCGAGGGTGAGTTCCAGGAACTTCTCGGTCACGCCGGTCGTCAGCAGGTTCACGTAGGGCCGATCCCCGTTCCAGGCCGACGCTGGCGCGCGGAGCACCCGGGCTTCCCAAAGGCGCCGTGTGCCGTCCGGGACAGCCGCGCCCTCAGTCAGGTCCGAGACGTCCGAGATTCTCCCCTCCGCCGACTCCGCGAGCAGACGCCATCGATCCGCATCCCGACGCCCCGGAGCGGCCACCACGTGGACCTGTAATCCGAGTCCCACCGCGTCGGGCATTTCGGCCATCACGCCGCCGCCCGCGAAACCGCTGGGATAAGAGTTTTCGTCGTAGATCCAGACGTTCAGATCCAGCCGCGACGCCTCGTCGAGGGCCACTTTCCAGAGCCGGAACCATTCCGGC
>CAZYJB010001174.1:0-1745 GCA_964647675.1 uncultured Verrucomicrobiota bacterium
CTCCCGCATTCACGCTCGCTGATCTCGGCGCATCTCCGCGTTCCGTAGCGTCCACTCCCGACGACCTGATCCGCCCGGCGCAGGTCCGGCATGGCCCGGCGCCCGCATCCTCGCCGCAGGCCGGCGCCAGTTCCGAAAGCTTCCCCTGTCCCGTGATCGGCGAATGTCCGCCCGCGTCGGTGAACATTTTCTGCATGCCGCATCCCGAAGCCGGGGATCCCGAATCACGCCACGCCCAACGCATCATCTACAAATTCACCTCGATCGATGAACCGATCCTCGCCGCCCTCGGCCTCACCCCCGACGCCATCCAGGCGCTGCTCCCACAGTTTCGCGTCAATCCCCGCCAGGTCGCCCTCGACCTCGCCGCCACCCTGCGCGCTCAGATCGACGCCCTCACGCCACGCGCGCCGGCCGATGCCCCACCCGCCGTCCGTGCGCTCAACCCACAGATCGAGGCGCTCCTCGATGAGGTCGAACTCGCGTTCGCCAATTCCCTCCACTGCGCCTTCGAACCGCTGCCTCGAAACAGCGCCCAGCTTGCCGCCCTGGTCTACGGCGCCCTCCGCGATGCCGCCTTCGCCGGGATTCAGTGCCAGGATCTCACCCTCAAACTCGAAGGCTCGGTCTCCTACACCGGCCTCGCGTCGTTCGCCAACCTCACCGGTGGTGTCGTCCTCTCCTCCACGGGATCCGCCGGCGTGATCGGCTCGGTCAATGTCTTCGGCATCCCCGTCGGACACGCCCGCGCCTTCGTCAACCAGACCGATGCCCAGGGCAACCCCATCCTCCCTTCGATGTGTGGCGAACTCGTCGCCGCGCTCGGTCCGCTCGAACTCGGATCCCTCGCCTATCTGAACGATTGCCCCGACTGCACCACCGAGTTGTTCAACGCCTTCGGCCAACTGCCCGGCCTCCTCAGCGATGCCTACGTCGTCGCCACGATGGAACGGACGGACCCCGCGCTCGTCGCCCCCGGTCTGTCCGGTCCCCAACTCCTCGCCCGCCTCGACACTCCCGAGCGGCAAATGGCGTTCATCGCCGCGATGATGGGCCTCCCGCCCCGCGGTCCCAACGGCGCCATCACCGACGGGTTCCTCGATTTCGTCGTCGATCTCGCCAATGCCGTCCAACCCCGCTGGGCCATGTGCGGCACGGTGCAGCCGAAGCTCTTCGGATTTCCCCTCTCCGGCGGAGGCAAGCTCTACGAGTACCAGTTTTATGCCGGGCCCCACGAGGTCGATGGCCGGCGCGATGGCTATCTCCTGCGCGATACCTACGGGTTCTCGCCGGTCCAACTCATGGCCAACTACGCGCTCGCCGCGTTCACCGCCGGCCTCGGCTCCCTCTTCGTTCCCGCCCTCGACGAGGCGCAGGCTTCCACCTCCTTCCTGCTTCCCACGTTCGGGGCCATCACCCGCGAAGGCTTCACCCTGCCGCCGGCCGAGTTTGCCGCGCGCCGAACCCGCGACTTTCTCGCCAATGCCGTCACGACCTACTCCTACCGGCTCGCCCCCTTCGGCATGGAACTCGGACGCGCCGGCGGTCGAATCCTCCTCCCCAGCCTCGATCATCACCCGCGCGGTCCGTCGCCGCGCGTCCCACCTGAACTTCGCGGGCAGGGTCTGCCCTCCGAACTCGACGTCCTCCTCGCCGCGCTCGGCGACAAGGACACCACCAACGCCGTCAAACATCTCGTGGACCCGACGTGGCGCGGTGAAGGCAATGCCGATTTCGCCGCGATC
>CAZYJB010001175.1:0-1745 GCA_964647675.1 uncultured Verrucomicrobiota bacterium
GTCGCGGTGGGCCGGATCGCGTCGATCTCCCCCGACTCGAGGAGCCGCTCCAGCTCCGCCTCGATCTCGTCCGCGAGCTTGAAGCCATCGCGCCCGAAGAACTTGATCCCGTTGTCCTGGAACGGGTTGTGAGACGCGCTGATCACCACGCCCGCGTCGGCGCGCATCGTCTGGGTGACGGGCAGCGACACGGGCGTCGGAAAAACGGTCGCGGCCGCGGCGCTGGTGCGCCACGCCGCGCAGGCAGGGAAGCGTGTCCTGGGCGTGAAACCGTTCTGCTCCGGCAGCGCGGAGGATGTGGACGCTCTGGCCGTGGCGGCAGGGACGACCGCGGACCGGTCCGCGATCAACCCTTGGTTTTTCGACGAGCCCCTGACGCCGCTGCTGGCGGCGCGCCGCGCGCGGCACCGGGTGTCGGCCGCCGAGGTGATCCAGTTCGTGGAAGCGTCGGCCGCCGGGCGGGACGTTCTCGTGGTGGAGGGGGCTGGCGGGCTGCTGAGTCCGCTGGGTGAAGGCTATGACGCCCGCGACCTGATCCGGCGCACGAAGGGACTGTGGCGCGTGGTCGTGGTTGTCCCGAACCGGCTGGGAGCCATCAACCAGGCGTTGCTGGTGCTCGAGGCGCTGGGGCCGGAGGCACGGAAGGCGCGGGTGGCGCTGGTGTCACCGTCGAGTCCGACTCTGGTGTCCCGCACCAATCTCCAACTCCTGCGCGAACGACTGAGTGGCGCCGTGGTGATCCCGTTCCCATGGCTGCGCGATCCGTTTCCACGCACCAGTTCGGTCGCCGCGCGCCGCGCCGCAGAGGCGCTGCTGCGCTGAAGCGCGCGTCCTGGATCCGCCCACATGGCTTTCCGCTTCCCGTCACGGGCGGCGTCTTCATCATCGCCGCGTGCTGACCACCATTCGCACGGTTCATTTCACGGGGATCTGCGGCACCGCCATGGCGTCCGTGGCGGTGGCGATGAAGGAACGGGGATTCTCGGTCACCGGCTCCGATCAGAACGTCTACCCGCCGATGTCGACGTTTCTGGCGGCCCGAGGCATCGACGTGATGCCCGGATACGCCGAGACCAATCTCGCGCACCGGCCCGACCTGGTGGTCATCGGCAACGCGATCTCACGCGGGAATCCCGAGGCCGAAGCGGCGCTGGAGCGGAAGCTGCGGTACGCGTCCTTGCCGGACGTGTTGCGCGAGTTCTTCCTGTTCGGGAAGCGTTCGCTGGTGGTGACCGGAACGCATGGCAAGACCACCACCACGTCGCTGCTCGCCTGGATCTTCGAGCACAACGGACGGAATCCGAGTTTCCTGATCGGCGGCATCCCGGAGAATCTCGGACAGGGCGCGCGTTTCACCGACAGCGACTGGTTCATCCTCGAAGGCGACGAGTACGACACCGCATTCTTCGACAAGCGCAGCAAGTTCGTGCACTACCGGCCCGAGGTGGCCATCGTGAACAATCTCGAGATGGACCACGCCGACATCTTCGAGAGCGTGCCGGCCATCCAGCGGTCCTTCAGCCATTTCATCCGGCTGATTCCGCGGAACGGGCTCCTGCTGGGCAACGGGGATGATCCCCTGCTCGCACCGTTGCTGCTGGAGGCGAAACATTTTCCGGCCAAACGATTCGGACTGGGGGAGACGAACGATTTTCGCGCCACCGGCATCCAGTTGGAGGCGGAGTCGTCGCGCTTCACGTTGGCGACCGCCGAGTTTCGCGTTCCGCTGGTGGGGGAGTTCAATG
>CAZYJB010001176.1:0-1743 GCA_964647675.1 uncultured Verrucomicrobiota bacterium
TGGGCACTCTACCGCTTCCTGGTCACCGTCGCCGACGCCGAGCGCCTCAGTCGCCACCTGCACCTCGATGCCGTGACGCTGGCCGGGGCGCGCCAACAACTCGTCGCTGCCGACGTGGTCGCCTACCAGGCTCCCCTTTATCAGGTCCTCGGTCTGGACGCCCCCTCCGTGCCGCCATCCCCTCGCTCCGGCGAACCCCTTTCGGCCGCTGACATCCTTCGCGCCGTGATCGGTTCCCGGGGAGGTGCCGCATGATCGACTTCCACACCTATCAACTCATCCACCAGCTTCGCGCTCGCGCCGGCCTCTCGATCGCCCAGATCGCACGTCAACTCGATCTGCATCCCGAGACCGTCGGCCTGGCTTGAGCGCACGCGCTACGAAACGCGCGAACCACCCCGTCGCTCCTCCAAGCTGGATGACTTCCGGCCGGAGATCGTCCGCCTCCTTCACCAACATCCCTACTCCGCCCAGCAGGTCTTTCAGCGCCTGCGCGATGCCGGTTACCCCGGGGGCCTCACGATCGTCCGCCGGCACGTCAGCTTCTTCGTCCTCGTTCTGGCGTACAGCCGGCGCCTTTACCTCGAGTTCACCCTCGGTCAGGCCATGGAGTTCCTTCTGGGCGCCCACCAGAACGCACTCGCCTACCTCGAAGGCGTTCCGGCCGAGGTCTGCCTCGATTATGTTCCCAGGAACATAATCGAGGACGGTGCCCCTGGCGACCCCGCCAAAGGAGGCGTAGGCGTGGCAGTGGGCGGCGATCCAGGACTCCAGCTTCTCGTCGGCGAACGCCTCCGCGTAGGTGCAGTTGCTGGCGCCCAGAACGGCGACGAACAGATGCGCCTGGGTCACCTCACCCGAGGCCGGATCGTGGATGGGCACCGTTTGCCCGGCCCAATCGACGAAGAGTTTTTCACCGGGCACGTGCACCTGCCGGAGCACCGGTTCCAGCGTCGCGGCCCACGCGCGGTAACGCTCGCAAAACCGGCTGTACCGGTAGCCTTCGGGATGCGCCTGACGGTATTCCTGCCAGAGCAACTGCAAGGTGACGCCCTTGCGGCGGAGTTGTTCGTGAACGGCCGCCCAATCGGGAACCGCCTTGTCCGGTGCCGGCAACGCGGGCGCTTCGGCGGGCGCGCAGGTCAGGAGCTTCTCCTGGAGCCGGACTTCGTCGAGGTCTTCGGGCAGCGGCCAGGGAACCTGGGCTCGGGCGGCGCGTTGGAGGTAATCTCCGCCGGAGCAGACCGGCAGGCCGCAGCTGCGGGCGATTTGCCGCACCGAGAGGTGATGTTCGTGTCGGAGTCGCAGGACTTCTTTGATGGAGCGCGTGGGTAAGGGGCGTCGTGCCATGCGCGCGTTCGGACCCGGTCCTGGAGGGACCGGCCGACCGCCAACATGGCGCGTTATCCAGCGCCCGCTCGCTCCCCCATCACCGATGGGGCATCCGGGTGAAATCAGACACCCATTACGAGCCAAATCGGACGCCCCACCGACTCCCAATTGAACTCAGGAAACTCCTCCGTCCCCCCGTGCTCGTGATCGACCAACTCGGCTATCTGCCCATCGACAAGACCGGTGCCGAACTCCTCCTCCTGGTTATCAGCCAGCGCTACGAGCGCGGCTCCCTCATCCTCACCGCCAACCAGCCCTACAAAGCCCCGGCCAAGGTCTTCAACGACGACACCACGCTCGCTTCGGCAGTCCTCGACCGTCTCCTTCATCACGCCGAGACCATCGTCATCG
>CAZYJB010001177.1:0-1743 GCA_964647675.1 uncultured Verrucomicrobiota bacterium
GCGCCCCCATAGAGCTGCGCCACGTAACCGGGTCCGGCGACACGAGTCGCGCCATCGTCGAGGAGCACGGGCGCATCCAGCAGCCCCGAGATGCGGTTCACGAACAGCACCGTGCCGCCCTCGAGTCGCGGTGTGGATTTGAGGGTGATCGTGGCCACGCGGCTGGTGACCGCGCCACCCGCATTGCTGACCTGAAGCGTGTAGCGCCCCTCGTTGACGAGCTGGACGGCGCTGAGACGCAGGGTGGGCGAGGTCTGGTTCGGGAGGATTTCGCCATTGTAGAACCACTGGTAGCGAAGGGGCGGCGTGCCTTCCGCGGCCGTCTCCCACGTCACATCGGTGCCGAGCGGCACGTCGAAGTCCCCGGGCTGAACCGTGATCACCGGCGGGGGCGGGTTGGTGACCCGCAGCAGGGCGGGCGAGCTGTCCGCGAATCCGTAGGGATTCACCGCGCGCACGGTGTAGAGACCGGACTGCTCGGGGCGCACGCCGCTGAGGACGAGCTGGCTGCCGTAGGGCCCGCCTGGGACGAGCTCACCGTCGCGGCGCCAGACGAAGGAGAGCGGTTCCGAGCCGGTGACGGCGATCCCGAGAGTCACCGTGCTTCCCGTCGGCACGATTTGGTTGGTGAGATGGGTGAGGATGACGGGAGACGTCGGCGCCAGCAGGCTCAGCCGCGCCTCGGAGGAGGTTGCGGTGCCGAAGGCGTTGGAGGCGCGAACCCTGTACCGCCCAGCATGAGCGGTTGTCACTGAAGGGATCACCAGCTGGAGTCCAGTCGCGCCGCCGATGAGCGTGTCGTCGTGGTACCAAGTGAACTGAATGGGCTGGGTGCCCCGGACTTCGGGCGCGAAGACAACCGCGTCACCGGTTCGCACCGTGGAGTCCGCAGGCTGAGTTACGAACGACGGGGCCTCGCCCGGAATGACCACAAGCACCGCCTCATGGCTCGTCACGCTGCCACCTGTGTTGGAAACGACGGCGCGATACCGCCCGGCCTGGGAAGGCGTGACGGGGCCCAGCACTAGACTCGAACTGGTGGCGTTGGGAATCGCGGCGTCGTTGAACAGCCAGCGAAACGTCATCTCCACCGAGGAAACTGCAGCAACCGATAAGGTGGCTGAATTCCCCTCGAGGACGGTCTGGGTGGCTGGGTGCGTGAGGATCGTGGGCGCGGCGGGCGGGGGCTGCCAGAAGGCGAGCGATGCGGTCTGGGATTCCGTGGCACCGGTGGCATCGGAAACGACAGCCCGATAGGTCCCGAGGTTGGCACCTGAGACCGAAGGGATTTTCAGCTCGGCCTGGGTCGCGCCGGGAATCAGCGCGTCGTCGAGGTACCACGCGTAACTGATGGGCGGCGTCCCAGTTGCCGACACTTCAAATCGGGCGGTCTCCCCGGCGTTGACCCTGAGGCTTACTGGTTGCTGCACGATCTGGACCTGGGTCCGGGGGTCCGGCTCGGAAACGCTGATCGATTCGTTGGAAGGCAGAGGCCCCAGGTGGGTGACGGTGCCGGAGGGCCATTCGACGCGGATCGACTCCACCGTGGCCGCATCTCCCAAACCGAAGTGCGCAGTGAGTTCATGGGAGCCGGCGCTGTCGAAACCGCCAATCTGCCGCACCTGCGTCACGGCATTGCCTCGGATGGTAGCCTTGACCCGGATCTTCGCGCCGATCCCATCGCGGTTGGAAACGCCTCCCCGCAAAAGGATCCGCATCCAATGGTTTCCTGACGACTGGTTC
>CAZYJB010001178.1:0-1743 GCA_964647675.1 uncultured Verrucomicrobiota bacterium
CGAATTCGTGGTCATCCCGCGCCCGGGCGCGCCGCCCGCCACGCCTCCGCCCGGATTCCGGGTGCGCCCGCTGCGCGGATTCCCGATCGACGTTTCCTCCTCCGCACTTCGCGAACGCGCGGCCGCCGGTCTGCCGCTCGTGCCCCTCGTCCCGCCCGCCGTGGCCGAGGTCATCGAGCTCGAACGCCTCTACGCGCGGCCCGCCTAAACCGGAAGAGACGCGGGAACCCACCGGCCCTCTTCGGCCTCTCACGGGTGAGCATGCGTTCCCCCTTCGACGTGGACACCCTCGCCCGCCTCCTGCCATCGTGCATGGGCTCCCGATCGCCCACGATGATGCGCCGCCCTCCGCATTTCTCCGTCCCGTCGCGAGCCGTTTTCGCGCTCGTTGCCTCCTGGTCCCTCCTCCCGCTCCTGCTCTCCGCATTCGCGGCCGCTGCCGCCACGGTGGAATCCGCGGAAACATCGCCGCCCGGCGCCGATGGGTTCGGCTGGGCTGCTTTCCTCGGACCGTTCCATGTCGTCCTGCTGCATTTCCCCATCGGCCTGCTGGCCGCCGCTTTCCTGGTCGAATTGTTGCATCTCTGGCGTCCGGCACCCGGCTTGCGCACCGCCTCCAACGCGCTGCTGGCCGGCACCCTGCTGGCCGGTCTCCTCGCCGCCGGCACGGGCTGGCTGCGCGCCTCCGAAGGCGGCTTCGAACCCGACACTCTGTCCCGCCATCGCGCGCTCGCCTTCGCCACGCTCGGCGCGGTTGCCGTCTCCCTGATCACCCAACTCGCCGCTGCCTCGCCCTCCCGATCGCAAACCTCCCGACACCTCTGGACGCTGGCCCATCGGGTGGGACTCCTCGTCGGCCTTGGACTGGTGACGGCCGCGGGACATTTCGGAGGCAGCCTGACGCACGGCTCTGATTTCCTCACCCGCAACGCGCCACCCGCCATCGCGGCCTGGCTGGTGCCAGCGCCGCGTGCGACGGCTCCCGCACCCAGCGCACGAGCCTTCGCCGACAACCCGTTCACCAGCCGCATCCGGCCGATGCTCGAGGCGAAATGCTACGACTGCCACGGTCCGGAAAAGCACAAGGGCGACTACCGTCTCGACGTGAGGGAGACCGCCTTTCGCGGCGGCGATTCGGGGCTTCCCGGCATCGTCCCGGGCGATCCCATGCGCAGCAACCTCCTGCGCCTCGCGCTGCTTCCCCGCGATCACGACGATGCCATGCCGCCCGATGGCAAGCCTGCCTTGACCCCGGAGGAAATCCTCGCCCTCGCTCACTGGATTCAGACCGGCGCCGTTTGGCCTGAGTCGCTCGCCCAAACTTCCGGCACCAACCACGTCCCCTCGGTCGACACGAACACCCCTGCGGTCCGTTGAACCGCCTGCGGGAATGAATCCCTCCCCGATGGGTCGTGAGCTCTGTCTCACGACTCGGTGTCCGATCAGGACACCGACCCATTCCCTGATCCCTCCCCGGACGCCGGTCGCGGTGAGGCTCGGCGCCCCATCTTTCCTGCGCCTCACTCGGCAGGTGGGGCGAGGCGTCCCTGCCGAGCCGCGCTTTCACAGTCACCCCCCCCTTTCACCACACCCGCGGCGCCGCAGGGACGTGGCGCCCCGCCTTTCCCGAACGTCGCCCCCTCCAACCCCCCACCTCGAAAACCACGCCCCTTCCCATTAACCGGGGCAACATCGGCATGCCTCCGCCCAAACCGCCGAGGGCACCCCGCACCCCCCAAACAC
>CAZYJB010001179.1:0-1741 GCA_964647675.1 uncultured Verrucomicrobiota bacterium
CGGCGGTCACGCCGGAGTTTGTGCGCCGCAGTCTCGTGCGGATTCCGCGCTTCTGCTTGGGTCACGCGGTGCGCGCCATTCCCGCTGCCGATGCCGACCTCCTGGCCCCGTTGCGCCCGGACCTCTTCACGATCCGCACCCGGGCGCGAGGCCCCGTCGGCCGGCTTCCGCTCACCGCGGAGATGCTGCGCGATCGTCCGAGCGGCGACCTCTTCGGACTGACCCAGGACGCCGGCATGGGGTGGAATCCCGCCGAGCTGGGGCGCAAGGAGTTCCTCATTCTCAGCACCCAGGGCGGGCTCCGCGCCGAGGACGGCTCCCCGATCGCGCTCGGGCTGCACACCGGTCACTGGGAGATCGGACTCCAGGTGCGTGCGGCGGCCGAGGAATTGCGGCGGCTGAAATCGATCCCGTTCGCCGCCGCGTGCTCGGATCCCTGCGACGGGCGCACGCAGGGCACGGTGGGCATGTTCGACAGCCTGCCCTACCGCAATGACGCGGCGCAGGTGTTCCGCCGTCTCATCCGCTCGCTGCCGACCCGCGCCGGCGTGATCGGTGTGGCCACCTGCGACAAGGGGCTTCCCGCCATGCTGATGGCGCTGGCCGCCATGCGTGAGCTGCCCTGCGTGCTGGTTCCGGGCGGCGTGACGCTGCCACCCGAATCGGGCGAGGACGCCGGCACCATCCAGACCATCGGTGCACGCTTCGCGCATGGCGCGTTATCGCTCGAAGAGGCGGCTGACCTCGGCTGCCGCGCCTGTGCCACGCCAGGAGGCGGATGTCAGTTCCTCGGTACCGCCGCCACGGCGCAGGTGGTGGCGGAAGCCCTTGGACTGGCGCCTTTGCACAGCGCGCTCGCGCCCTCGGGCGAACCGGTCTGGTACGAGATTGCGGTGCGGGCTGCCCGCGCGGTTCACGAACTCGAGCGCCGCGGAATTCGAGGACGTGACATTCTCACGTCCGCGTCCATTCGCAACGCGATGGTTCTCCATGCTGCGTTCGGCGGTTCCACCAACCTGCTCCTGCACATCCCCGCCATCGCGCATGCGGCCGGGCTCCCGCGTCCGACGGTCGCGGACTGGATCGAGGTCAACCGTCGCGTTCCGCGCCTGGTTTCGGTCCTGCCGAACGGTCCGGTTCATCACCCCACGGTGCGTGTCTTTCTCGCGGGCGGGGTGCCCGAGGTCATGCTGCACCTGCGCCGGCTCGGCCTGCTCGACACGTCGGTCCTCACGGTCGACGGCCGCTCCCTGGCGGAAGCCCTCGACGCCTGGGAAGCGTCGGAACGCCGCCTTCGTTTCCGCGCCCTGCTTCGCGAACTCGACGGAGTCGATCCGGATGACGTCATCCTGCCGCCGGAGCGCGCGCGGGCGGCGGGGCTGGCCAGTACGATGATGTTCCCGCGCGGCAATCTGGCGCCGGAAGGCGCGGTGGTGAAGGCCACCGCCATCGACCCGTCGGTGCTCGATGCCGACGGTGTGTATCGCAAGGAAGGTCCTGCGCGCGTCTTCACCTCGGAACGCGCCGCAATCCTGGCGATCAAGGACGGCGGCATCCGTCCCGGCGACATTCTCGTGCTGGCCGGATGTGGTCCGCTCGGGACCGGCATGGAGGAGACCTACCAACTGACCAGCGCGCTGAAGCATCTGCCGTTCGGCAAACATGTCGCTCTCATCACGGACGCGCGGTTCTCCGGGGTCAGCACCGGCGCGTGCATCGGGCACGTGGGACCCGAGGCGCT
>CAZYJB010001180.1:0-1739 GCA_964647675.1 uncultured Verrucomicrobiota bacterium
TCGAGGCCCATCCCCAGGCCCAGGTGATCTGCCAGAGCGGCTGGTCGAGCTGCGTGATCGTTGCCGGACGCGCCATGCTGAACCGGGACCGGGCCACGATCCGCGACCTGTGGAAGCCTGCGTTCAAGCTGTGGTTTCCCGACGGCGCGGAAGACCCGAACCTCGTGCTGATCCATTTCACCGGTCAACGGGCGGAGTACTGGGACAACACCGGCGCGAACCGCCTTACCTACCTCTACCAGGCGTTCAAAGCGGGTCTCCGAGGCACCACGCCGGAGATCAGGGAAGGCGTGCAACATGGCGAGGTGACCCTCGCGCCCGGGCCCGGGCACAAGGATGCCCCCGGGAACGCCCATGGTTTCCAAGACCAACCGCCGTTCCGACCCTCATCAACTCTATGAAAACCATCGACGACACCATCACCGTGAACGTGCCTGTGAGCCGGGCCTACAACCAGTGGACGCAATTCGAGGAGTTCCACCTCTTCATGACTGGCGTGAAGGAAGTGAAGCAGCTCGATGACAAGCGGCTGCACTGGAGGGCCGAGATCGGCGGCAGGACCATGGAGTGGGACGCGGAGATATTCGAACAGATCCCCGACCGGCGCATCGCCTGGCGCAGCACGGACGGCTCGAAGAATTCCGGGAGGCTGGACTTTTCCTCCCTCGGCCCGGAAGAGGCGCACATTCGCCTGCACCTCGCCTATGACCCAGAGGGCTTCACCGAGAATCTGGGCGACACACTCGGACTGGTGGCAGCGCGAATCAAAGGCGACTTGAGGCGCTTCAAGGCGTTCGTTGAGACTCAACAGGCGACCGGGGCGTGGCGCGGGGAGATTCACGGGAAGGGAGTCGAGGCCGCGCCGAAATGATGCGCCGACCGCCTCCCTCCCGCCGGTAAGCAGATGAGGTGAACCGGGACGGTTCCGACGGGGGGAAGTTCAGGGATGCTGCGACGGAAGGGGGCGCGGCCGCGAAGATCATTGCGCCCGGAATCGGCGACGCGAGGTTGGCCGATTGGTTGGCGATGGCGGCAGACGGCCAACGGGCTGGAACGCCTTGAATGAGGATCAGTGACCTTATGGCGTCTGCCAGAGATTGAGATCCCGCGGGCGATCGAGGGATGGGCGTCGCATGCTGCCTGGAATGGCTTCCGGCGCGGGGGTGGCCCGTGCCTGGACGCGAAGCCGGGCAATGGCTTCGCCGGCCAGGCGGTCACACCGTTCATTGGCCGAGTCTCCGTGGTGGCCCTTGACCCAATGCCAGTTCACCTGGTGCCGCGCGCGCGCGGCATCCAGGGCGCGCCACAGGTCTTCGTTCTTCACCGGGGACTTGTCCGTCGTCCGCCATCCCCGGCGCTTCCAGCCTTCGATCCACTCCGTGATGCCCTGACGCAGGTATTGCGAATCCGTGTGCAGCGTCACCTGGCAGGGCTCTCTCAGCGCGTTCAACGCTTCGATGGCAGCCCGCAGTTCCATGCGGTTGTTGGTGGAGTGCGGTTCAGCGCCGCTGAGTTCCCGGCGGTGCTTCCCATACCGCAGTACGGCCGCCCATCCGCCGGGTCCTGGATTTCCCTGACACCCGCCGTCCGTATGAATCACCACCTGCTTCATGATTCCGTCGCGAAGGGCTGCAGCCTGCCACCCGTTTCGCCGCGGAGCGAGGCCGCAACGCCGGCAGAAGCCGGGTTCGGGCTTTCCGCGCAAGGGAGACGGGCGGGCGTCGAGGTGTGGGCATCGC
>CAZYJB010001181.1:0-1737 GCA_964647675.1 uncultured Verrucomicrobiota bacterium
CGTCAGGGGCCGACCGGAATCGCCTCCAGCTCCGCGGCAGTCCATTGCGCGGCGCGGCTCGATTCCTTCTCGCGCACCGCCTTCACCATTTCCGCCGTCACTTCGGAGGCTGAGTTGCCCCATTCCGGTGATTGCCGCAAGAACGTGAGCACATGAGCGATCTGTTCATCCGAGAGCACACCTCCGAAGGGCGTCATGTTCCCGTTCCATGACTGGCCATTGACCGTGATGGGTCCCTGCGCCCCGTGGAGCACGATGCGGATCAACCGAGCGGGGCCCTCGGCCAGCACCCAGTCCGACTTGGCAACGGGCGGACACCCGTTCGCCGGGTTGCCGGAGCCGTTGGGCTGATGGCAGGCCACGCAACCCGCCGCCGCATAGATGTCGCGGCCGGCGTCGACGGGGCTGGGCCCACCCAGCTTTGGGATGCTGCGGAGGTCGGTGTAGGGCTCGTAAACCCCGGCCGAAAACAATCCGTGGTGATAGCATCCTTCCGCCTGACCGAGGTAGAGCAGCGCGGCGAGGGCGATGAAGAAACCGGTCGGCGCGGAGTACGAACTGACCGACGGCATCGGAGAGGCCTCGGCGTACGCGCCGGCCCCGTTGTGGGAACGAACTTTCTTCATTGGGCCTGCCCTCCGGTCGTCGCGGTGGAGGCAACCGCCTTGGCAGGGGCATTCGTGGGCGGCGGAATCACGGGCGCTTCGGGCAGCGACAAGCTCGATTTCAAACTCAGCAGGTACGCCACCAAGGCGCGCGCGTCTTCCGTTGGCACCACTTCATAGCCCGCTTCCGGAGCGTATTCTCCCTCGAGCTTGAGGGCGTCGGAGGACGGTGCGTCCACGATACGCCGCTTTTCGAAGAGGAAGGGATAGGCCGGCATCACGGATCCCTCCACCACGGTGCGCGGGTGGTAGAGATGCTTGAGATGATAGGCCACCATGGCCGGCTGGGCATTGGTGTCTCCCGCTCCCATGCGCGCCGCGATGTTCGCGAGATCCGGCCCCACGCGAACCGACCCCAGCATCACCGGGTGATCGCGCAGATAGTCCTGGGCCACCGTGCGGCGTGGGCCCCACCCGCGCAGGATGTCGTGACCGAATCCGGCGGGGCGCACCACCTGGCTGTGGCAGGTGTTGCAGCCCAGCGACCGATAGATTTCAGCGCCCTGCTGGGCCAGTCCGGGCCGCGTCGGAGGATAATGCTGTCCGTTCTCCTGCGTGACCACCGTGGGCGCGGAACCAATCTGCAGCCGTGGCGCGACGACGACGCCCCACCAGGAGGCCGCCAGTCCCACCAGAATCCCCAGGAACAGCAACGGCGTGGAATTCATGAACGCGCTCCCATTCCCTTTCCGGACGGCGCCACCGACCAGCTCTTCACCGTTTCCATGGCATCCTTCACCAGCGAAATCCCGACGCCTGCGATGGCGGCGATCAGGGGCACCTGCGCGAGGAAGAACAGCACGAATCCGAGACTGCTGAGCCGCACGCCGTGCAGGCTGCCCTTCACCGTGTCCATGTACGCCTTGCCCGGATCCGACAGAGCGAGTCCCTGAATGGCCCCGGCCAGGAGCAGCGAGACCACGATGACGGCAACTCCGACCAGATTGAGCGTCGAACCGAGATTCACGAGGCCCGCGTTGAGGGTGCGTCCGGTGGTGCGCTCGACGAATTCAGGCAGCAAAGCCAGCAACACCCAAGTCACCGCGCCACCGAGGAACAGCCACTCGATCGC
>CAZYJB010001182.1:0-1735 GCA_964647675.1 uncultured Verrucomicrobiota bacterium
GGCCGTCATCCCGCGCCTGCGGGACGGGGATGCTCCGGCCTCGCCGCCTCGGGCGACCCCAAAATCCCTCGCCGCAGGACCTCTCCCACTTTGTTAACGGGCTGCTAGCTGGCGCCAAAGCAGTTCCAGCGAGAGGAGGGTATACGAGGTGACCAGCGCGGGCTCCTTCTCCCACCACCGCGCGTTGCTGTTCACCCAGGAGCCGTCCGCCTGCTGAAGCTGCATCAGTTTCAGAGCGAGGTCCTCGGCCCAATTGATTTCCTTGCCGTCCGCCGTGACCAATTTGTTGACGCCATAGGCGCGCAGGGCCTTGGTCATGGTGTGGTAATAATAGAAGAGCCCGGCGTCCTTCATCCCGGGATTCTCCTCCAGCGTGTAGTTGCGGGTGAGCCAGTCGTGGACCGCCGCCACACGCGGATCGTCCTTCTCCAGATCGGCGTAGATGTAGCTCAGCATTCCGGCGTAGCTGATGCTGCCGTAGGATCGCCAGGTGACGCGGCCGGTTGCTGCGTTGGTCTCGGATCCGGCGTTGCTGCGGCCGGTGTTGTAGATGAACCCACCCTTGTTCTTCGGATCGTCGGAGGCCCAGCCGTTGGTATTGTGACTGGGAAGGTTCTGGCAGCTCTGCAGGAAATGAAGGGCCGCCTGCCAGTTCAGGTTGTCGCCGCCGCCGGGCTGGTCCCTTTGCAGCCGCGCGCTGTAGTACATCGCCTCCAGCGCCAGCACGGTGTTGCTCATGTCCGAGACCCGGTCGTCGGGCAATCCGTAGCCGAAGCCGCCGTCATAGGGCGTATCGAGCTTTCCCTTCTCGCCGAAGTCGCGCTGGACGCCGGCGAGGAACCTCCGGGCGTTCTTCAGGATTGGATCGTAGCGTGCATCATTGGCAGAAAGCAGCGCGAGGACCGAGACGGCCGTGTTGTAGGTCGGCAGGTTCGTCACGCAAATGCGGCCGTCCGGTTGCGCGTGGCTGACCAGATAAGCATACGCGCGGCGGAGGTTCTCCGACTCCTTGCCGCGATGGCGGTTCATCGGATCGCCATTGAAAGCCGTGAGCGCGAGGCCGGTCACCGCGGGATGGTCAGGAGTCTGCCACCAGCCGTTGGTGTTCTGGTTGGCTGACAGCCAGGCGAGGCCACGGTCGATGGACCGCTGGATCTCGTGTTGGAGGGTCGAGTTGTCCGCAGCGAAGACCGACGGGCAGGCTGCGAGGGAACATCCGAAGAACAGGGTGCCGAATAGCTTCGGGAGACACTTCATAGTCGAACTCGATTTCATCGACGCCAGCAGGATGGAACGGCGAATCGACCCCGCAGTCCGGGGCGCTCGCCTGATCGGCCGGGTCGGGTCGTCCGCGTTCAGTTTCACGGCCACAGTGGCGTCTGAGGCGTCGCTTGGCAATCGCCGCACGGTTGACTTGGCGAACCATCGCGCGTGACCTGCCAGACCATTGCCCTACCTTCGCCGCATGACGGGCCCGAGGCAGATCCGAATCCCAACCTTGCTCCGGATCAAGCCCGGTGCCCTCGACCGCGTCGGAGTCTACACGCGGCGCCACGCGATCACCGAAATCGTCGTCGTAGCCAGCGCGGATCTTCCGGAGGCGCTCACCCGCCGGTTGCACGAGTCTCTCGCCGCCGAGCGGATCACCGTGCTCGCGTCGTCGACCGTCCAACAGGCCAGCTTCGAGCAGGCCCAGGCCATCTTCACCACTCTCCCCGCCCGCACCGGAGCCATC
>CAZYJB010001183.1:0-1735 GCA_964647675.1 uncultured Verrucomicrobiota bacterium
AGCGCCAGAAAGGGGAAGCGACTCATGGGAGGAAACGACTCAAGGGATCATCTTCCAGCCGCCGCCCGCATTGCCGAAAATCAGCCGCTGTTCGTTGGTCGTGGTGCCGGTGAGATGTCGCACGACCAACTCCCGGCGCCGGTCGTCGATGGCGCGAATCTCCCTCAATTCGACGGCCAGTACGTTCGTCACCGTGGAACGCAGCCGTTCCGACAGGATGTCGCGGCTGTCGGGTTGTTCCCGAAACTCCGCGTAGCGCGCCCGCTCGCTCGGCGAGAACAGGAAGGAATCCATGAGCGCCTCGATCGCATCGTCGCGCATGCGCGCAAGGACCGTCTGGGCCGCCGCCTCAGGCGTGGCATCGCCCGCGACGACGAGGTTGGTCAGCGGCACGACACGCCCCACCTCGAGCAGGATCGGACCCGCGGCGGACCCCGCGGCCGGCTGGTTCGATCTCGCCAGGCGCTGCGCACGGTTGGCGATCTGGGACTGCAGCTCATCCCGACGCAGGCGCAGGCGCGCCATTTCCGCGCTCTCGTCGAGGGGTGCCGGCTCAGGAGCTGGGCGGACGGACGCTTCGACGACGGCCGGAGGTGGTGGCACCGGCGCCGCCCGAAGGCGGTTCAGTTCGAGTTGTCGATAGCTGAGCGGCAGCGCGAACGCAGTGATCACGGCGCCCGTGATCCAGCCTTGGGTTTTCGTCATGACGAGATGGGCAAGAACATTGGCCAACGGTCCCGGCGACAGGCCAGCCGCTGACTTCCAACAGACCGCAGTCAGCGACGCGGCCAGAGCTTCCGGCGCGCTCTGAACGGCGTGAACCCCGAGAAGGGCCGCGAGTCCCGAGGCGGAAAGGTCCGGCACATGGCGGTGCAGGATGCGCTGCAAACGTTCGAGCGCACGCTGGAGACGCTTCTGAGCGGCTTCCTCGCTGATGCCGAGGCGCGCGCCGACCTCCCGCGCCGGAACGCGATCGAAGAAGCGCAGCAGGAGCAGTCGACGGTCGCCTTCGGACAGGGATGCAAGGCCGTCATCCAGGTGGGGAGCCACCTCGCTCCAGACCTCGGCAGGATCCGGATCGCCAGGGATCGATGGGTTCATGGAAGCCAGCACTTGCTCGCGCTGCCGCCGTCGCACGCCGCCGCGCACCTGTTTCGCGGCGAGATGACGCGTGGTGGTGTGGAGCCAGGCGCTGAGCGGCATCCCGGACCCAACCCGCGTCGCGAGCGCGGAGGCGTTCCGCGCCAGGACAACAAAGACCTCCTGGCTCACATCCTCCGCGAGGTGCGCATCGCGCGTCAGGCGAAGCGCAATCGAATGCACAAGATCCACATGTCGCTGCACGAGCACAGCGAAGGGCGCCTCCGCCCGCGTGCGGGCGTATCGGTCGAGCAACTGGTCATCCGGCAACGTGTCCACCACCTCTCTGTACCCGCAGCCGGCAAAACCGGACAGAGGCGTGAATCACCGCAACCGAAGTCCTGCGGCGCCACCGGGACGTGGCGCCCTACCGATCCGCGCGAAACAGGCCGAGGTCGTGACGCGACGCGCCGGTCTGGACAAGGTCCGCCACCACTTCCCCAACCACGCTGCAGAACTTGAACCCGTGCCCGGAAAACCCCGCGGCCACCACCACCCGCTCCGTGCCCGGATGCCGGTCGATCACGAAATGCAGGTCCGGCGTCAGGGTGTACAGGCAGACGGCGCTCTTCACGAGGCGACCATTCAGGCCGGG
>CAZYJB010001184.1:0-1733 GCA_964647675.1 uncultured Verrucomicrobiota bacterium
GAAGTCCATTGCCTCGCGGTTCAACGACGAGAACTCCTCCAACGGCAGGCGCACGTTCTCGATCAGGTTCAACGACCCGAAGAGCGCGCCGTTCTGGAACATGACGCCAAACCTGCGGAAAATGCGCATGCGTGCCTCATCGTCCCCTTCGGTCAGCTCGTCGTCGCCGATCCAGATGCGCCCCGATTGCACCGGCTCGAGACCAATGAGGCTGCGCAACAGCGTCGTTTTTCCGCAGCCCGAGGTGCCCAACACGACGAACACTTCGCCGCGCCGCACTTCGAACGAGACGTCCTCGAGGACGCTGCGCTCGCCGTACCCAACCGACAGGCGTTCGACTCGAATCAAAGTGGACGGATCGGCGGGCATGCGGGTTTCACGGGCTCAGAATCCCGCGAAGTAGAAGACCGTGCCCAGCACGGCGTCCAGAATCACGATCAGGAGAATGCCCGCCACGACGGCGCGTGTCGTCGATGCACCCACGGCACTCGGGCCGCGCGCGGTCTGGAGTCCGCGCAGGCACCCGACCCCCGCCACGGTCACTCCGAAGGCCACGCTCTTCACCAGTCCGCTGATCAGGTGCCGCGGTTCCGCGATGTCGAGGACCTGGTTGAAGTACGCGGACATCGGGTAGTCGAGGGTGAGAAACATCACCGCGCCTCCGAGGATGCCCGCCAGGTTGGCGAACAAGGTGAGGAACGGCACCATCAGCACGAGTCCCAGGACGCGCGGCACGGCGAGGAAGGACACCGGACGCAGGCCCATGGTCTTCAAGGCCGCCACCTCGTCGTTGACCGTCATGGTGCCGATCTCGGCCGCGAACGCGCCGCCCGACCGGCCCGCCAGGAGGATCGCCGTCATGAGCGGCCCCAACTCGCGCAGCATGGCGAGGGTGACCAGGTTCGCGACGTAGATCTCGGCGCCGTAGGGGCGCATGGCCATCGCCGACTGGAACGCCAGCACCAGTCCCACCAGACCCGCGATGAGGGACACGATGGGTAACGCATCCGCCCCCGCCCGCTCCGCCGCCAGCCAGACGTCGCGCCACCGCACCGACCGCGGCCGTTTTGCGGCCTCCAGGAAAGCGGCAGCCAATTCGCCGATGAAGGCCACCTGGGTGCGGAAATCCAACCATACCTGCGCGGTGGCGCGGCCGACCTGCTCGGGCAGCCGCTGGCAGCAGGGATCCGGCGTGGCGCGTTCGACGTAACCCTTGGGATCGAAGCGCTCGAGCAGGCGTCGATGGGCGTCCGACAATCCCTGCACTTCAAACCGCCCGCCCCGCGCCAGCACGTCCGCCTGCAATCGAAGCAGCAAGGCCAGCCCCGCGCCGTCCAGTTCACTCACGCCCCGCACGTCCACCACCCACTGCTCCGCCGGGTCGTCGTGCACGAACGCATTGGCCCGCACCCACATCGCCTCCACCCGCTCGCGGTCGAGCGCTCCACTCAACGCCACCCGGCGCGTGCCGTCCGTCCCCAGCTCGGTATGCCAGCCAGGACAGTCGGCTGCCGCCACGGGGATGGAGGCGGGGCGGCTCACGTTTCACTCACCAGTTCGGCCAGGGTGCGGTCGCCTGCCACCCGTTCCGCATTCATCACGCGGGAAAGCTCGAGATCCACCGCCGCCGCCTGCGTGTCCGCCCGCGCGGCCGGACGTTGTCCCACGCCGCGCCGCATGGCATCGAGAATGTCAGCGACGTGGATCGACTCGAGCGGCCGAGCGGGCAGCAG
>CAZYJB010001185.1:0-1733 GCA_964647675.1 uncultured Verrucomicrobiota bacterium
TCCATCCGCCCTTGCGGAACCTGCCGCCGCCCCCGTCGCCGCCCGTCCCAACAGCATCGAAAGAGCAGCCACGCCCAGACCCGTGGCGCCGCGGCCCAGGAAGGTCCTCCGTGACTCCGCAACAGACGCTCGTTCGAAGAGGCTCATCGGGCACCATCTCGAATCTGGCACAACGTCGGATTCATTCCTTGGTGAGGGCTTCGTCAAGATTCATGACGGTCGAACACACCAGTGTCCAGGCCGCGAGTTCGACCGGATCCAGCTTCGTCTCCCGCGGAGACTCGCCGACGGCAAGCAGCGTTTCAGCAGAGGCCGGGTCCGCTGAGAAGGCACTGCGGTGGCGTGCGAGCGCGGTGAGCAGCACCTGCGCTTCCTCAGGTCCCGCGCGTCGCGCGAGCACCTGTTCGAAGATCCAATTCACGCGCGCCTCGGGCGCGGCGGGTCCTTCATGCAACACGCGCGTGGCGAACGCACGCGCCGCCTCCACGTAGGTCGTGTCGTTGAGCGTGAGCAACGCGTGCAGGGGCACGTTGGTCCGCGGGGTCTTCACCGTGCAGAACTGGCGGCTGGCCACGTCGAAGAACAAGGTCGGCCCCACGATGCGGCGCCAGAACACATACAGGCTGCGCCGGTAGAGTGCGTCCCCATGGTCCTGCACATACCGCTTCGCTCCGAAGGTGGCCTCCTCCCACACTCCCTCCGGCTGGTAGGGCTGCACCGGTGCCCCACCCATCTCGCCCACCAGCAGCCCCGCGACGGAAAGCGCGACGTCGCGGATCATCCAGGACGGCATGCGAAAACGCGGACCGCGCGCCAGCAGGCGGTTCTCGGGATCCCGGTCGACGGCGCCCTCCGCCACGACCGACGACTGCCGGTAAGTGGCGCTCGTCACGATCAACCGATACAGATGTTTCACGTCCCATCCGGAATCCACGAACTCGCATGCCAGCCAGTCCAGCAACTCCGCCTGCACGGGGTGCTCGCCTTGAAGCCCGAAATCCTCCGAGGTCTTCACCAGCCCGATCCCGAAAATCGACTGCCAGATCCGGTTCACCGTCACCCGCGCGGTCAGCGGCTGGTCCGGCGACATCAGCCATTTCGCAAGACCGAGACGGTTGGTGGGCGAGGCGCCCGACCCCGTCCCCGATGCCGACGCCGCGGCGAGTCCGAGCGGGACCGACGCCCCGACCGGATCGCGGGGTTGATGGTAGAGACCGCGGCCCAGCACGAACGTCTCCCGCGGTTCGGCGCGATCCGCCATGACCATGACGCGGGGGATGGCACGGGTTGCGGCATCGCGCTCGCGCCGAGCCGCGAGCAATTCGGCGAGCCGCTCGGCGTAGTCCGGCGCCTTGGGACGCCAGTAGGCGACGAGCTTTTCCAGACGCCCGCCATCACGGTCGGTGGCGCCCGTCTTCAACAGATCGCGGATCTCGGCCGGCACATCCGCCAGCGCGGCGGAGGCCTCGACCGGCTCGCCGGCGCGAACTGGAAATCGCTCCTGCTCGATGGCGGTCACCCGACGCGCGACGGCGTCGAAGCGGTGCGCCGCGGCATCCCGGCGCGCCGCCTGCGCCGGCGTAGGGACCTCGAGGTTCGGGCGCATCTGCGGATCGCCGCCGCTGCCGTCGACCGGGGTCTGGTTGAAGTAGGCGAGCAAGCCGTAGTAGTCGCGCTGCGAGAACGGATCGAACTTGTGATCGTGGCAGCGCGCGCAGTTGAGGGTCGCCGCC
>CAZYJB010001186.1:0-452 GCA_964647675.1 uncultured Verrucomicrobiota bacterium
GAATGCGCAACTGGTCGATCTCGATCCGGAATCGGGATTGCAGCGCCCGGTCCCCTTGGCCCAGGCCTCCGAAGGCGCGTATGGCGAGGATGGTGCGACCCTGGTCTTCACGCGGTTTTCCTGGCAGGGAAGCAGCACGAAGCGGTACCAGGGCGGCACGGCTCAGAGTCTGTGGCGATTCGCGGCGCGGGGGACGGAGGCTGTGCCTTTGACCGCTGACTTCAAGGGCACGAGCAGCCAGCCCATGTGGTGGAACGATCGCGTGTGCTTTCTGTCGGATCGCGACGGCACGATGAACCTGTGGTCGATGGCGCCGGATGGGTCCGCGCTTCGACAGCACACACGGCACCGCGACTTCGACATCCTCGGAGCCTCGCTGCATGCGGGGCGGGTTGTGTATCAGCAGGGGGCTGACCTGCGGTGGCACGACCTGGCCGGTGGCGAGGACCGCC
>CAZYJB010001186.1:462-1726 GCA_964647675.1 uncultured Verrucomicrobiota bacterium
GTGTCAGTGAGCCTGGCCTCCGACTTCGATCAGTTGCGGGAGCGCTGGGTTTCCAAGCCCCTGGAATACCTCACGGAGGCGCACCTCTCGCCGAAGGGGGATCGCCTCGTCCTGACCGCCCGCGGGCAGGTGTTCGTCGCGCCGGTGGAGAAGGGGCGGCTCGTCGAGATGCCACGAGCCGCGGGCGTGCGCTACCGCGGCGCGGGCTTCTTTCCGGACGGGAAATCCGTGCTGACGCTCTCTGACGAAAGCGGAGAGCTGGAGTTCTGGCGGCTGCCGGCCGATGGCCTTGCACGTCCAGCGCCGCTCACCACCAACGGCACGGTATTCCGGTTCCCGGCCGTGCCGTCTCCGGACGGCGCCTGGATCGCCTACGGCGACAAGGACCATCGGCTCTGGATCCACCAGTTGGAAAGTCGCGAGGCCCGGTTGGTGGCCGAGTCTTCCGTTTCTACCCTGACCGACTTCGCGTGGTCGCCTGACAGCCGCTGGCTGGCTTACTCGCGGCCGGCCAGCAATCACTATTCGCGGATCGAATTGTACAAGGTGGAGGGAGGCCAGCGCGCGACGCTGACGAGCGAGCGGGTCCACAGCTTCAACCCGGCGTGGGCGCCGGATGGGCGCTGGCTCTATTTCCTGAGCGACCGCAACCTGCGCAGCATGGTGCGCCATCCGTGGGGCCCCTTGCAGCCGGACCCCTTCTTTGCCGAGAAGACGAAGATCTACCAACTCGCCCTGACCAACGGGACGAAGTCACCGTTCATGCCGCGGCATGAGTTCGACCCGGAAGAACCCTCCGAGAAGGGGAAGGACTCCTCGACCAACGCGGTGGCCGCCGCCAAGGGAACCGTTGCGCCCGTCGAGATCCAGCTCGAGGGACTGGGCTCGCGCCTTTTCGAGGTGCCGGTGCCGTCGGGCAATTACTTCGATCTCGCCGTCACGACGAAGCATCTCCTGTGGATGGCGCGGGACACTTCGTTCGAGGCCAAGGCGCACCTGCGGCAATTGGAGATCACCTCGAAGGATCCCAAGCCCAAGACCCTGGTGGAAGATGCCCAATCCTTCGAGGTCTCGGCCGACGGGAAGAAGGTGCTGGTACGCAAGGGCGATGTGTTCCATGTGATTGCGCCCGACGCCTCAGCGCCGGCCAAACTGGAGGACAAGGTGGACCTCGCGAACTGGACCTTCCCGCTCCAGCCGCGCGAGGAATGGCGCCAGATCTATGTCGAGGCGTGGCGGATGTTGCGGGACTATTTCTATGACC
>CAZYJB010001187.1:0-1724 GCA_964647675.1 uncultured Verrucomicrobiota bacterium
GCAGCCGCGCGTAACGGATGGAGCGTCCATCCCCCGACCTGGTGCCCAGAACGTCCAGGTACTCCGAGGCCTCGCCCCCGGCCCGGGGTGTCGAGGTGAAGAAGCTGGTGAAGGGCGTCGAGAGCGGTATCGCGAGGGTGCGAACCGGCCTGCCCTGCGCGTCGAGCTCGACCAACTCGTTCCGTCCGACCCCGGCGTCGTTCACATGCAGCAGCACGAACCAGCGCGGACCCGGTGCCAGATGGAATCGCGCGGCGGTCGCGATCGGCGCGCCAGAGCCCTCCTCGGAGATCCTCAAAGCCAACCGCGACAACACGCGCCCGTCGCGTTCGCGAAGGCGCGCCAGGTGCAGGGCGTGCGATTGTCGCGCCGCGGGAAAAAACTTCTCGCGCAGCCGTTCGTCGATGGCGCGCTCGGTCCAGAGGAGCCACGCCTCGCCCCGCCGCGCGAACGCGAGGTCGCAGGGCCACAGCCAGCCGCCGGTCTCGTCGCGGCCGGCCAACTCGGTCCAGGGCGCGAACGGGGTGCGCGTGATGTCCGGCGTCGAGGTATGGAACAGGCGTCGGAAGTCGTAATCCCACTCGTTCCCGGTGAGCCGGCGCTTGAATTCACGGAAGGCCGGGTTGGGTTCGACGATGTCGCTGACGCCGAAGAAATGCACCGCCCGCCCGCGCACCGCGACATTGGGATAGCAGAGGCGGACGGGCTGCGGCTTGGCGTACGAGTCGCCCCAGGGCCAGCGGAGTTCGCCCGCCGCCGCGTCGTCGCGTTTGAGGTCCAGGAAGGACCATTCGGCGTGCGTGTAGTCGACATTCTGCAGCAGGATCATCGTGCCGGCCTGCCGGTCCGACGCGAGGCTGCGATAGCTGTGCTCGGAGAAGCGCGGCTCGCCGCGCCAGCGGGGCACGAGGCGCACCGGGGCTGAATTTGACGGCGCGGCTCCCGGCCAGCGCCACAGCTCGGGACGCGCCGGCCCGCCGCCTTCGCGCTCGGGCGGCAGGAGGGTGGGATTGGCGGAGACGAACACGTCGTCCCCCACGCGCGCCAGGGGCGACGGCTCGCGCGTGCGGCCATGCTCGTCGACGTGCCAGCGGCTCCAACCTTTCGCGTCGCGTCGCCAGAGCACCCAGCGGCAGTTGTTGAGCGGTTTCCACGCCGGCACCGTTTCCAGGCCGGTCGCATAGACGGTGTCGCCCACGCGCACCACGCAGGTCGAACCGGCGCACCACATGGGCCCGGCCCCGTTATCGGCGGGCTCGAAACGGTAAACCTCCTCGTCGACCTCCACCTCGACTTTGGTCGGCGGAGGCGCCGGAGCGGCGGCAGCCGGGACGACCAGGGCGACCGCCGCCGCCAGCCTCCGCAAAGCGGCGAAGCCCGGAATCCACCGGGAGAACGAACTGGGCAGGGAGCGTGGGATCATGGCGCGGGAAGTCCTCGCACCGTGCCCCGGCCTGGACCCCGCCGGCAATGCCGATAACCGTGGCAAAACGCGCTGTTGCCACCGCGGCCTCGGCCGGTAGCCTGCCCCTCCCTTCCCGCCACGCGGGACCGACACGAAGCAGAGAGAGAAGGCAGTGAGCAGCAATCGCATGAAGAGCTACGAAATCGCAGTCATCCCCGGCGACGGCACCGGACCCGAAGTCACCCGCGAGGCCCTCAAGGTCGCCGACGCCGCCGGCCGCAAGTTCGGATTCAAACTCAACTGGCACTCGTACGACTTT